>JBFHGI010000018.1:0-12743 GCA_041583175.1 Pseudorhodobacter sp.
ACCATCGGATAGCCGGTGTAGTTATGCGTCAGCACAAACAGCGCATCCGATTTTTCCGCCGCCGCCACCAGCTTTCTGGCATCGGCAAGCGTCGAGGTCAGCGGCTTGTCACAAATCACATGGATGCCGCGTTTCAGAAATTCACGCGCTGCGGCATAGTGGACATGGTTCGGCGTCACAATCGCGACCGCCTCTATCCCGTCCTTCAGACGCGCCTCGCGCTTGGCCATTTCGGTAAAATTGCCATAGCAGCGATCCGCCGCCAGCCCCAAAGCTGCGCCCGAGGCTTTGGACTTCTCTGCCGTTGACGACAGCGCCCCCGCTACCAGTTCAAATCGACCGTCAATGCGCGAGGCAATACGGTGGACCCCGCCGATAAAGGCATCATTGCCGCCGCCAACCATACCAAGCCGAATGGGTTTCATCACGACAACCCCAACATTTTGGCATTCAACGCCGCATCCGCGCCACCATCGGCAAAGTCATCGAAGGCGCGTTCGGTCACGCGGATGATGTGATCCTTGACAAACTGTGCCCCTTCGCGCGCGCCATCCTCGGGGTGTTTCAACGCACATTCCCATTCGACCACGGCCCAGCCGTCGAAGTCATTGGCGGCCATTTTGGAGAATACCGAGACAAAATCGACCTGCCCGTCGCCAAGACTGCGGAAACGCCCCGCGCGATTGACCCAAGACTGATAGCCACCGTAAACACCCTGCCGCCCTGTCGGGTTAAACTCGGCATCCTTGACGTGGAACATGCGGATGCGGTCTTTGTAGATGTCGATATGATCCAAATAATCGAGACATTGCAGAACATAATGCGACGGATCGTATAGCATATTTGCGCGGGCATGGTTGCCAGTGCGTTCCAGAAACATCTCATATGTGATGCCGTCATGCAGATCCTCGCCGGGGTGGATCTCATAGCAGACATCGACGCCGCACTCCTCGGCATGGTCCAAAATCGGGAGCCAGCGCTTGGCGAGTTCATCAAACGCTTGTTCCACCAAACCGGCAGGGCGCTGCGGCCAAGGGTAGATATAAGGCCAAGCCAACGCGCCGGAAAAAGTGACATGCGCGCCAAGATCCAAATGCCGCGATGCTGTCAGCGCCTTCTTGACCTGATCAACACCCCATTCCTGCCGCGCCTTGGGGTTGCCGCGTACCGCCGGCGCCGCAAAGCCGTCAAACACATCGTCATAGGCCGGATGCACAGCCACCAACTGGCCTTGCAAATGGGTAGAAAGCTCTGTCACCTCAACCCCGTTCGCCCGCGCTTGGCCCGCCCAATCCTCGCAATAGCCCTTTGACGCCGCGGCCTGCTCCAGATCGATCAGCCGCGCATCCCAGCTTGGCACCTGCACGCCCTTATAGCCACAATCGGCGGCCCATTTGGTGATTGCGTCCCATGAATTGAATGGCGCTTCATCGCCTGCAAATTGCGCCAGAAACAGCGCCGGTCCTTTGATCGTTTTCATCCCATTCCTCCCAAAATGTCAGACGTAGCGGTTGACGATATTCTCCAGCTTTTCCTGCTGACCGGACTTTGGCGCAGGGCGCAGATTGGCGGCCTCGGCTTGCGCGGCGATACCGTCAAGGGTCGCGCCTTCGGCCAGCATGGCCTGCGCTGCCTCCGCTTCCCAACCCGCGTAACGGGCGCGGCGTGGCCCTTCCAGAGCATCATCAGCAATCATCGCATGGGCCGCTTTCAACCCGCGCGCGCAGATGTCCATCCCGCCGATATGGGCCGCGATCAGGTCGCTGGCATCCAGCGATTGCCGCCGCAGCTTGGCGTCGAAATTGGTGCCACCTGTGGTAAAGCCCCCCGCCATCAGTACTTCATAATATGCCATCGCGGCCTCGGGGGCCGAGTTCGGGAACTGGTCGGTATCCCAACCAGATTGGTAGTCATTGCGGTTCATATCGATTGATCCGAAAATCCCTAGTGTGCGCGCCATCGCCAGTTCATGCTCGAACGAATGGCCGGCCAGAATGGCGTGGCCCTGCTCCACATTCACCTTTACCTCGTTCTCCAGCCCGAACCGCTTGAGAAAGCCGTAAACCGTGGCAACATCGAAATCATATTGATGCTTGGTCGGCTCCTGCGGTTTTGGCTCGATCAGGATCGCGCCTTTGAAGCCGATCTTGTGCTTATACTCGACCACCATGCTCAGAAAGCGGCCCATCTGTTTCAACTCCCGCTCCAGATTGGTGTTCAGCAAAGTCTCATAACCTTCGCGCCCGCCCCAGAGCACATAGTTTTCGCCGCCGAGGCGGTGCGTCACATCCATGCAGGCCTTCACGGCCGAGGCGCAATAGGCAAACACATCCGGGTCAGGGTTGGTCGAGGCCCCCGACATATAGCGTCGGTTGGAAAACATATTGGCGGTGCCCCACAGCAGCTTCGGCCCGCCCTGCGCCATCTTCTCGGCAAAGTAATCTGCCATTTCATTCAGGCGCTTGTGGCTTTCGGCCAGCGTGTCACCTTCAGGGCGCACGTCATGATCATGAAAGCAGAAATAGGGTACACCCAAGATGCGGAACATATCGAAGGCCGCATCGGCCTTTTGCCGCGCCAGATCCATTGTATCGGCGGGAAACCAAGGGCGCTCGAAGGTCTGGCCCCCGAAGGGGTCGTTCCCTTCCCAGACGAAATTATGCCAATAGCAAACGGCAAAGCGCAGATGTTCGGCCAGGGTCTTGTCGCCCAGCACTTCGGTCGGATTGTAATGCCGGAACTGCATCGGGTCTTTGCTGTCCGGCCCGCCATAGGTGACGGGTTTGATATCGGCGAAATACTGGGTCATCAGATGTTCTCTCGGCTGTAAAGGTTCAATCGGATCGGTCCGATATCAGTGGTTCGCTCGCGCCCTTCAGTCAGGTCGCGCATGGTTTTGATCGCTTTCGCAGTCGCGGTCGCAGTGTCTTGATCCAACACCAGGTCAAACAAACCTTCCCGCAAGCCGCTGCGCGAGGTTGGGGTGAGTTCATGGACAATTGCCACCGGCTTCGGGCTGATAGTTTTAATCGCCCGTGCCAATCCCCGGTTCCCGGCGCCGATCGCATAAATGCCAGCCACTGGTTGCGCTGCCGCTGCCTCCAGCACAAGCTTTTCAACAGTGGCGGCATCATCGCTGCCTTCCACTGCTGGTAGCAGGGTCACGTTGCCGTAGCGCTCTTGTAGGACAAGGCGAAACCCCATCAAACGCTCGGAGTGGTCGCGCGCGGAAAGTGCGCCCGCGATCATAAGGACGGTCCCGCTGCCGTGCAGAAAACGCCCCATAAAATCGCCTGCCGTTCGCCCCGCAGCGACGTTGTCAATACCAATGTACCCCTCGCGCGCGGAATGCGGCAGATCGGAAACCAACGTGACCACATGAATCCCTGCCGACCGAAGTCTGCTAAATTCTTCCTGGATTTCGGGGGCTTCACTGGCCATTACTGCCACAGCGTCACAATCGAGCTTGCGCAAAGCCGCCACTTGTCCCGCCACGTCAAAGGCGCGGGTTTGAATGATCTGGATCAGGATCTGTTCTTCCATCAACGCCTTGCGCTGCGCCTCAATGGCGTTGAGCAACAAGGCGATGAAGCCCGTTTCCCCAGAAGGGATCACAAAGCAAAAACGGTAAACGCGACGGCGTGACAGGTTCGCAGCTGCAAGATTTCGAACGTAACCCGTCTGGGCAACAGCCGCCTTCACCTTTGCAACCGTCTTGGCGGAGACAGAGCCGCGGTTGTTCAAAACGCGGTCAACAGTCGCCAGACTGACCTGCGCAAGCTCCGCCACATCATGAACCGTCGGTCCACCCATACATCCCCCTCCCAAGGTGCATGCACGTTAGGAACCAAATTGAGGTACGTCAATCAAAATTATGATGAAGCTCGTCATTTTGGGATGCATCAGCAGGAAAAGATAGCTCGACCGGGCGTTCTGAGACACGGCAATAGATTGATTTGATTTATTAAAGCGATTGACTTTATGGTCCGAACCATTGGATTGGCAGCAGTGTCAGATGCGGTAAGGATGTGATCAAGAACAACACCACAAGCTGTGCCGCGATGAAGGGCAGAATCGCCCTGAAGACATCTGTCGACGGGGCACCTCCCACCCGGGCCGTAGTGAACACTAAAACACCCAAGGGCGGCGTCAGGGCTCCAATCACAAGGTTCATAACCATAATGATTCCGAACTGAAGCGGGTCTACACCCGCAGCGACAACGACCGGCACCAGAATGGGCACAAGGATAACCATCGCGGCAATCATTTCGATAAACAGCCCGACAAAGATCAGGAAGATGTTGATGAGAAGAAGCAAAACAATCGCATCGCTGGTCAGCGCCCCCAGCCAAGTGGCGATCTTTTGCGGGGCTTGTTCAAAGGTCAGAATCCACGCAAACGGGGAAGAAGCCGCGATAATGACCGCAACTGCAACTGTATCTTCTACCGCTTCTTTGAAGGCAGCGGTCAGGTTCCGCGTTGTCAGGCCGCGATAAATCAACGCCCCTGTAAACAGGGCAAAGACAAAGGCAATCGCACCTGCCTCGGTCGCGGTGAACACGCCAAAACGGACACCGCCAACGATGATAACAGGCAAGCAGAGCGCCGGCGTCGCCAGCCAGAAAGAACGCCATTTTTCCTTTGCCTGTGAGCTGTCGGTTTGGCCGCCATAGCCGCGCCGAACTGAAACCAGCCAGACGACTATGGACAAGGCGACAGCCATCATCAGGCCCGGAACGATTGTACCTACGAACAAGGCGCCAACGGAAACCGAGGCCAAGGCGGCATAGATAATCAATCCCAAGCCCGGCGGGATAAGATTGGCAAGCGTCGAGGCCGCTGCCGTTAACGCGCAAGAAAAGGCGCGATCATAGCCATGCTTTTCCATTTGCGGCACCAGCAACTTGGCGGTGGCCGACGCATCGGCGGTGGAAGAGCCTGATACCCCCGCCAGCATCACGTTTGTCACGATATTCGCTTGCCCCAATCCGCCACGCAAATGGCCCACGAGGTGATAGGCAAGATCGACGATCCGCGCGGTTACGCCACCCGCATTCATCACCGCAGCGGCCAGAATAAAGAAGGGAATGGCCAGCAAGGTAAAGGAGTTCAAGGAACCGGACATGTTCTGTGTAATCGTCACCATCATAAGCGGCGGCAGTGGAGACAACGCGGCAAAGGAACCGACCACTAGCGCAAACACGATTGGCACTTCGGCAAAAATCAGAAGCAAGGAAACGATCATCAGAATGGTTGTGCTGCTCGCCTCGCCGAAAAACGCGTGGCCCCCTTCGCGCAGCGCGAAGTAGGTGGCCAGACCGGCAGCGACAACGGCAAGTCCGCTCCACCATGCACGGCCTCCAAGCGGTGCCGTAAGGAAAACGAGGCCAAGCGCCCCACCTGCAGGCACGGCCATAAAGAGGTATTTCAGCGGCACGCGCAACGCGGGTAAGACCTGCAAGGAGCGGTTCATGAAATCGACACCATGGATAAGCATTACAATGCAGGCCGTTGCCGAGATGACCCTTAGAAAGATCGCATGGTTGATCTGAAATCTGGGAGAGAGTTTCGGCACGAACAAGGAAATCGCAATATGTCTACCGCGAAAGGTCAAAAAGGCGAGGCCCAGAAAAACGGCCCAGACGAATAGGAACTGTGCGGCCTCTTCTGGCCAAGGCAGCGAGGCGTTAAGGACATAGCGGCAAAACACCTGCAAAACGACGACACCCGTTGCCACCAGCATCAAGGTCACCGCCAGTGCCTCCAGCGCCTTGTCAAGGGCATCGTAAAGCCAGTGTTGCTGGGGGGTACTGGAATGCGTTTCGGCGTCGGTCATATGGTGTTCTTTCAGGCCGGAAGTCTGGTGGCGCCCCGCCAATGATGGCAGGGCGCAATGGGGATGGGTTTAGCCCAACGCGCGAATTTTTGCGATCATCGCCGCCGTTTCAGGGCTGGTTGCACCAAAACTATCAAAGAGACTTGCGCTTTTTTCTTCCCATTTTGCCTTTTCTTCGGCTGAGAACGGGTTGACGACGCAGCCAACGGCCTTCAGGTCTTCTAGCGCTTTATCGGCCCCGGCGCGGTTGATCGTGCGCTGTTCTGCAAATGCCTCTTTCGCCGTTGTGCGGCACAGCTCTTGCAGATCGGCGGGCAATGCGTCTAGCCACGCCGCGTTCATCCGGATCGCCTTGGGCAGGAACCAGTGATAGGTCGGCAAGATATTCTTGGCTTGCTCATGCCACTTGAACCCGAGAATCGAGAAGTAGTCGGAATCCAACCCGTCAATGACGCCAGTGGACAGGGCGGAATACTGCTCGGAATACGGTAGCGGTGTCGGGTTGGCGCCCAGAAGTTTCCAGAAATCCACCCAGATGCGCACTTCGGGCACCCGCAACTTTACACCTTGCAGGCTGGCCAGATCGGTGACCGGCTCTTTGGTCAGTAGATGGCGGAACCCGACTTCCCCATAAGCGATAAACTCCACGCCGGTCTTTTCGCGCGCAATTTGGCTGATCTCCTGCCCAATGTCGCCCTGTAGTACAGCGTCAACATGGGCTTCGTTTTTGTAGATAAAGCCAGGCGCGCCTGCGGTTGCGGCGATCTCGGGCGCAATAGCTTCTTCGCTATCGGGACCAGCGGCGGTGACCTGAATAGTGCCGATCCGGCTCATCTCCAGCAGCTGTGCAAGCCCGCCAAGTTGGCTTGCAGGGAAATGCTGCGCCTCGATCCGGCCTTCGCTCTTTTCATTCAGAACAGCGGCCCATTGATCGAAAGCATTGGTGAATGGAGAGCCGATCGCCTCGGAATGGGCAATCTTGCAAACGAATTTGTCCTGCGCCCAGGCGCTGCGCATCAGCATCGGCGAAGCCAGTGCGGCACCGCCAAGTTGCAAAACGCCACGGCGTCCGATCAGGTTCCTAATTTGTGTCATAGTCTTCCTCCTCCGTTGTTGCCATTTCGACAAGGGTCGAACCTGGCGTTCCATCTAGTCTTAGAGTGCGATCAGGGGATGTGCTCCGGGACCGGCTCGTTTGTGTTCATTGCTTTGGGGCCCGGTTCGAAAAAATCGGGTTGGGCGGCGGCAACAATGGGTAGATCTTCCAGAACCCTGCGCAGATGGTCGCGCATGTGCATCTCCGCCAAGGTGCTATCTGCGGCTGCTATGGCTTGAACGATCAGGCGATGTTGCTGAACCAGAATGTCACGTGGCAACTGCCTGCTGCTCAGATGCCTGACCCGATCCATCTGGGTTTTGAGCGGTTGCAGAAAATCCCATCCCGGCCCTTGGCCTGCAATATCCGCCAACTTCCTGTGGAAGGCTTCGTCAAGGGCCATAAAGGGTTGTGGATCCTCTAGCGCGGCCACATTCGCCTGATCTGCAAGCATGGCCGCAAGTTCAGCGCTGTCCGAGGACGTGGCGCGTTGGGCTGCCAGCTTGACGATATCTGATTCCACCGCCTCTCGAACGAACTGCGCTGCTTTCACAGCTGCCAAATCAATGCGTCGCACATAGCTGCCACGTTGCGGGCGAATTTCAATCAAAGCAGACTCGGCCAATCGTATAAACGCTTCGCGAACGGGCTGGCGGCTGGTGCCATAGGCGGTGGCGATTTCTACTTCCGACAGTCGCACACCGGGTACAAGATCACCGCGCACGATCCGGTCTAGCAACGCACGGAAAAGCTGCGGGCCAACCGCTGCGCCCAAATCTAGTGACTCGGTGTTGCCTTGAGTCGTTTTCATCGCGTGACACTCCCCAGCGGTATCCTGCGAGGCATCCACCATACTAGTCAACAATAAACTTGGGCAGCGCCTTCGCTTGTGGGAGTTGGGGTCCCGAAAACGGTATGTTGGCAATATAAAGCAAACATGCGACAGATAGGGCTAGATCTGCGTAAAGGCTGGCGATGCTACATAATTGGATCGGGGCGGGGGTTCTTCCGCGTTTGGATGCGCCCCGGAATGTCGTGAGGGCAGTTGATCACCGCCTGTCTGGAAACCTATGGAGCAACATCTAATGTCGAGACTTAGAACCGCCTTGAACCTTATCGATGCCACAAACACTGCCGACCCCACGTTTGAGGGAGATAGTCCCGCGGCCTTGCTTTACGGTCAGCGGATGACAGAGGAAGCTGATCGCCTGTTCCCGGAGGCATCAGATATATTGCGCATCGCCGCACGGGGGCAGCACGTGGAACGCTGGCTGCTGAAACGCGCTGAGTTTCCAGAAGGCAAAGAAGGGTACTACGCCTGGCGGCGGGAGCAAGGGCGCAGACATGCGCTGCGTGTGGCGGACATCATGGCCGAGGCGGGATATGACGCGGAGGATCAGGCCCGCGTCGGGGTTCTGTTGCGCAAGGAAGGCATCAAGCGCGATGCCGAAGTGCAGGCGCTGGAAGATATCATCTGCTTCGTGTTTATCCGATGGTATTTCGCGGATTTCGCGGCCAAGCGCAACGCAGAGGAGCTTCAGGTTATTGTCGAAAAAACAGCGCGAAAAATGTCGGCTGAAGCGCGCGCGCGGATTCTGAAGGAATTTGATTTGCCGGAAAACCTTGCAGCGGCTTTCCGGCTTTAAGGGGGGCTAGCGGCCTATAGGCGCATCATTCCGCCTTGGCGTTGAACACGAACAACTGTTGGCCGGCGATTTTGTAGCCTTCGATCAGGCTTTTCGCGGTTTCGCCCACAAGCCAATCCTCAAGTGTCTTCACAAGGTCCGCTTTCACATGCGGATGCTTTTCGGGATTAACGGGAAGATAGGCGTACTGGTTGAACAGTGCGGGATCGCCTTCAAAATCAATCGCCAATCCGGCCTTGTTGCCAAAATTCAACCAGCTCGCGCGATCTGCCAGAATATAGGCATCCATTCCGGCAGCGCTGTTGAGGGCGGCGCCCATGCCTTGCCCGACCGCGCGATACCAATCGCCTGTAGGCTCTGCTCCGGCCTCTTTCCACAAGGCCAGTTCCATCTTATGGGTGCCGCTGTCATCGCCACGGCTGACAAAGACGGCTTCGGCCTTGGCAATGGCGGCAAAGGCCTCGGTGGCAAGCTTGGCTTGCTTGATGCCAGCAGGGTCTGCCGCAGGTCCGACGATTACGAAATCATTATACATGATTTCCCGGCGATGGGTGCCGTTAACTTCTGCCAGCCATTTTTCCTCGGCGGCGCGGGAATGGACCAGCACCGCATCCACATCCCCCGCCGCGCCCAGCGCCAAGGCTTGACCTGTGCCGACGACAAGCAGCTGCACTGTGATGCCTGTGTCTTTCTCGATCTCCGGCAACAGCACCTCAGCAAGCCCCGAATTGGCGAAAGAGGTCGTCACCGCCAGTTTCAGATCTTCGGCAAGGGCCATGCCCGAAGCTAGGGCCAGCGCGGCAGCGAAGGTGAGTGTTTTCAGCATCATGGAAGCAAGTCTCCTTTAAGAAAAGCGGTCAGTTCGGGGCTGCGCGGGGTTTCAAGGCAGATCGCTTTCGGACCTGCTTCAACCAAGCGCCCATTGTAGAGAAACAGGAATTCATCGGCCAGACGGCGGGCCTGCCCAAGGTCATGTGTTGCCATGACGATCCGCGTGCCAGATTGGCGGGCGTTGTTCAGTATCATCTCAATTTCGCGAGTGGAGCGCCCGTCCAGATTGGCGCAGGGTTCATCAAGAAACAGCAGCTCCGGTTGTCGTATCAAGGCCCGTGCAAGGGCCAGCTTTTGCTTCTCGCCCCCCGACAAGACCTGTGCAGGTTGGTCAAGCAAGGTCTCCAGCCCGACCTGCGCTGCCGCTTGTGCCGCACGGTCCCGTGCCTCGGTCTTTCCGACATGATCGAGCAACAAGGGGTAGGCGATACAATCGACAACAGAGCGGCGCATCAGGATGGGGGTTTGAAACACGAAGGCTTGCCGCGCCCGAACCCTATCCGCAGGGGCGGACCAATGGAGCGCCCCTTGGTTTATCCGTTCCAACCCGTGCATGGCGCGTAGGAAGCTGGATTTGCCAGCGCCGTTTGGCCCCATGAGGATCGTAAGGCCCTCGCCTTCCAGCACCCAGGACAGCGGCCCCAAAATCTGCCGCTGCCCACGGCGTAGACAGATCTCTTCGACCCGCAAGGGAAGGATGGAGCTTACCATCGGCTGCTCCTTTCCGTGCGTGACAGGACGTGAACACCAAGGTTCACCGCAATGGCCAGCGCAATCAGGATGAACCCCAGCGCCAGCGCCATCCCGAACTCCCCTTTACCGGTTTCAAGCGCGATGGCTGTGGTCAGCACGCGGGTCGCGTGATCGATATTGCCTCCGACGATCATGATCGCGCCAACCTCGCCAATGGCTCGGCCAAACCCGGCCAAGGCCGCTGTCATCAACGCCCTGCGCCCGTCCCACAGCAAGGCACGGATGCGCTGGCTGCGGCTGGCATTCAGCGAGATCAGAAGGTCGTGGTAATCGGCCCAAAGTTCTCGGATCGCCTGATGGGAGATAGAGGCGATGATGGGGGTGATGATGATCACCTGTGCAATCACCATGGCCGTTGGCGTGAAGAGCAACCCCAAGACGCCCAATGGGCCGGACCGCGAAAACAGCACATAGACCAGCAAGCCCACGACCACGGGCGGCAAGCCCATCAAGGCGTTGAGCAGTGCAATCACCATCCGCCGCGCCCTAAAGCGGTTGATCGCAAGCCAGGCCCCCAACGGCAAACCGATCACCGAAGAGACAACGGTTGCCCCAAGGCTGACCTGAAGCGACAGGCCCGCAATTTCGAACAGATCGCCATCAAGTGACGCGATCAGCCAAGCGGCTTGGGCCAGTCCTTGCCAAATGTCATCCATGCCAAGGCATTTCCCTTTGCGCCCGTCAATGCCATGGTTATCGCTGTCTTGCTTCGGAAAACAGCGACAAAAACGAACAAACAGAATGCAGCAGCGGAATGCGCGGCGACAAATTGCTTTCTGCGGGCGGCGCAGGAAGCGTCAGGCCAGCGGCTTTTCCTTGGCCAAGGCCTTGGCGCAATGGCTCAGGCCCTGGGTCAATGGGAATAATTCGGCCTGTAAAGCGTGATAGATATCGGGCTTTCCGGTGAACTGGTCCATCGCCAGCGTATTGTCATCGGCCAGCTCGGGGAACCAGCCGCCACGCTCATGATCGATCAGGTGCTTATCCGCAAAAGTCCATAAACGCCGATACCAAGCCTCGTCTTGCGGCTGCGGATCGAGCTTTATCAACACCGCCAAAGCCCCGATCGCTTCGGTGACAGGCCACCAATAGCGCGCGCTGCGGGCGACGCTACCATCGGCCGCCAGCGTATAGATAAAGCCGCCCAGATCGGGCTGCCAGGCATCGCTCAGGGCTTGGTCAATCAGGCGGCGGGCCGATGTCAGCGCTTCTGTCCCGACACGACCTGACACGTCCCACATTTGCAGCAACAGCCGCGCCAGTTCAAAGGAATGGCCGGGGGTAGAGCCTGCGGGGCGGAACATCGGATTGCCCTCATACGCGCGATCGATCTGCCAATCCTGCGTATAATGTTCGGCCAGACGCCAGTTTTCGGCAGGGGCAATGCGGCCGACGAAGAAATCGAGGATACTGCGGGAACGGCTCAGATAAACCTCTTCGCCCGTCGCCTCATAGGCTGTCAGCATGGCCTCAACTGCGTGCATATTGGCGTTCATGCCGCGATAGGTCGAAAAGGGCTGCCAGTCTTGCGTGAACTCGTCGCGCATCAGGCCCGCGTCTTCATCCCAGAAATGGCGGTCGATGGTGTGTGACACATCGGCCAGCAGCCTGTCGGCATCCGGGTGCCCGGCTTGCTTGGCCGTCGCGGCGGCCAGCAGCACAAAGACATGACCGTAAGCCAGTTTTATACCATCGGTGATGCCCGTTTCATCAACACCCCAGGCATAGCCGCCGTGAACCTGATCACGGTGGCGGTGCCACAGATCGGCCATGCCGCGATCTATGATGCCTGCCGCATCGGGCCTGCCCGCGATTTGTGCCAAAGCATAGGAATGGACCAGCCGAGTCGTCGTGATCAGTTCTTGCGGCCCGTCAATCGGGCGGCCTGCGAAATCCAGCGTCACCAAACCACCGTCCCGGCCAAGGCTGGCATCAAAGAAGTCCAGCTGGCGTCGCGCATCACGGACCAGAAAGAGGCGATGGCCGGGATCGTTCAACCAGAAACCGTCAGATGATGAGGCAAGTGCAGGAGCCATGTGGAAACCCTATGTCAGCAAAGGAAGCGCACCCGTGAAAGGCGCGCCATTGAGGTTGAAACGATAGCCCGAGCCTATTTCAGCACGTTCATAGGAACGAAATCCATGTCGGTAAAGGACTGGTTGTCACCTGCCATGCTCCAGATAAAGCTATAGGCCCCAGTTCCCGCTCCGCAATGGATCGACCACGGCGGCGAGATTGCAACCTGTTCGTTTCGCATGATCAGATGACGGGTTTCTTCAGGGCGGCCCATCATATGCACGACCATCGCATCGGGCGCGATGTCGAAATACAAATAGGCCTCCATCCGGCGATCATGGGTGTGGGCTGGCATCGTGTTCCAGACAGAGCCGCTCGCAAGCCGTGTCATTCCCATCAGAAGCTGGCAGGTCGGCAGAACATCGGGGTGCAGATACTGGAACAGGCTGCGCTGGTTCGAGGTTTCCTGCGCGCCCATCCGCTTTTCAATCGCCTCATCCTTGCGAATGACACGAGAGGGGTGCGCGGCATGGGCCGGTGCCGAATTGGCATAAAGGCGGGCAGG
>JBFHGI010000019.1:0-12721 GCA_041583175.1 Pseudorhodobacter sp.
AGGCTGGCTGGATGGGGAAACCTGGCCCAAGGCGCTGACCTATGCCAATGCCTGCGGCGCCTTTGCGGTATCGCGGCACGGCTGCGCGCCCGCCTATCCCAGTTGGGCCGAACTCTCGTTCTTTCTGGAGCGTGGGGTGGTGACGCCCGCACTGCGCAAGGATGCCGCGCTGGAGCAAATGCACTGGTCCACCACGCGCAAAGGCCATTGGCCCGCGATGAAGGTCTTTGCCTTCGACCACCGGATGCAGTTGGAGGCCCTGCCCGGTGCGGATGCGCAAAAGATCGGGGCCTTCAAGTCACTTTGCCTAAAAGCGGCGATGCAGGTGCAAAACGGGCAGCAGGGCTATGGTATCCTATGTGACGCAAGATTGGGGCGCGAAGCGCTTTATGCAGCGGCGGAAACCGGTCTTTGGATCGGGCGTCCGGTGGAATGGCCCGGCTCTCGCCCTTTGCAGGTGGAGCCAGAGCTTGGCCCCGATTTCGGCGGGCTTTCGGAATGGCCGCTGGCGCATGTGGTCAAGGCCTTGTGCTTTTACCATCCCGATGATCCGGATGACATGAAGGCAGAGCAGGAAGCCACGGTAACCCGCCTTTTCCATGCAGCAAGACGCAACCGGCTGGAGTTCTTGCTGGAAGTCATCCCTTCCAAGGCCGGTGCTGTGGATGACATGACTACCGCGCGGGTAATCCAGCGGTTTTATGATCTTGGCGTCTATCCCGACTGGTGGAAACTGGAACCGATGCAGACAAGCGATGCATGGCAATCGGTTTGCGATTGCATCACGCAGAATGACCCCCACACACGGGGGATCGTCGTGCTCGGTCTGGGCGCGGATGAGGCGACGCTTGCGGCAAGCTTTGCCGAAGCGGCGCGGTTTCATCTGGTTAAGGGATTCGCCGTCGGGCGCACGATTTTCGCGGATGCGGCGGCAGCGTTCATGGCCGGCAACATGACAGAGGCCGCGGCGGTGACGCAAATGGCGGAACGCTATGCACGGCTCTGCGCTTTATGGGACAAGGCGCGCGGTTAAACCGTCGTGCTGTGGGGGAGAGAATTATACGATGGATTTTGATCTGGTCATTTTTGACTGCGATGGTGTTTTGATTGATAGCGAGATCATCTCGGCGCGGATGCTGGTTGCCGAATTGGCCGGCATGGGTGTTTCCATCGATACCGACTATGTGGCGCAGCACTTTCTGGGGCGCAGCTATCCGACGGTGATGAAGGTCATCCAGCAAGATTTCGGTGTAAAGCTGACGCCGGATTTCGAAGAGGCTTACCGCTCGCGCTTGCTGGCAGCGTTTGAGACGGGGCTGAAGCCGATACCGCATATACACGAGGTCCTAGCGCAGCTTTCCGTGCCGTGGTGCGTTGCGACTTCCTCCAGCCCTGCGCGGGCAAAGCAATCACTGCGCATTACCGGGTTGAGCGAGGTGGTCGGCACACGCCTTTTCACCGCAAGCGAGGTGGCGAACGGAAAGCCCGCGCCGGATCTGTTTTTCCATGCCGCGGCCAAAATGGGCACCGCCCCTGCGCGATGCCTTGTGATCGAGGACAGCCTGAACGGCATTCTTGCAGCCCGTGCGGCAGGCATGACGGTATGGCGGTTTATCGGTGGCAGCCACCTGCCCAGCCCCTTGCCAACCGAGCCGGAAGGGAAAACGCCAGACCTTCGCTTTGACTCCTTTGCGGATTTTGCGTCATTAACGGCCAATCGATTGGCAAAACCAACAGGGGCCTGACATGAGCAGAACCGACATCGAAGAAAGTCGGCAAGACGAAGCCGCGCGGGCCGGATGGCTTTATTATGTTGGTGGCAAGACGCAGGACCAGATTGCTGCGGAACTCGGTGTTTCACGCCAGAGGGCGCAGCGACTGGTCAGTCGCGCGATGGCCGAAGGTCTGGTCCATGTGCGTTTGGAGCACAAGATTACCGCCTGCCTGGAGCTTGAAGCCGCGCTGACGCGCCGCTTTGGCCTGACCGAAGTTCGCGTGGCCCCCAGCCTTGGCGCGCAAGGCGATCCGACCCGCGCTATAGCGGCCACGGCGGCCAGCGTGATCGAGAAATATCTAAGATCGGCTGAGCCGCTGACCATCGCGATCGGTACAGGCCGCGCCTTGCGGGCGGCAGTGGATGAGATGGTGCCGATGGTGGCCGAACATCACCGTATCGTTTCCTTGATCGGCAATATCGCCCCCGATGGGTCGGCCAGCCATTACGATGTGATCGTGCGCATGTCTGACAGGGTTCAGGCGCGTCACTTCCCGATGCCGGTTCCGGTTCTGTCCGACACAGTCGAGGAACGATCATTGTTTCAACGGCTGCGTACCTCCCGCATCGTATTTGAAATGGCCCAGTCAGCGGATGTGACATTTGTCGGTGTGGGCCAGATGACGGCAGATGCACCTTTGTTGAAAGACGGCTTCGTCAGCGAGGATGAATTGGCTGAAATGCAGACTGCCGGGGCCACTGGCGAGATTGCGGGCTGGGTTTATGACGCCCAAGGCAACTACCTGACCGGTGGCATCAACGCGCGTGTCGGCTCGGTTCGCGTTGAACCGGCGCGCGCCGCCCCGACGATAGGAATCGCTGCCGGCGCAACCAAGGTTCCCGCGATATTTTCAGCCTTGGCGGGAAATCTGGTGAACGGTTTGATCACAGACGAGCCGACTGCCTCAGCCCTTTTACGCTTATAAATCAGGCATCTATTGATTTTCTGAGAATTCAGTTGACGAAATAGTGTCATATAGTGAATAATTACCCATGTTCTGAGCATATGCTCAAACTATCTTGGGAGGATTACATGACACTATCAGTACGCGTCCTTATGGGCGCTTGCGCCATTGGCGCATTTTCCGCAGCAGCATATGCAGAGACAATCACCATCGCGACCGTGAACAACGGCGATATGATCCGTATGCAGGGCTACACGGACGACTTCACTGCTAAGACCGGGCACACGGTTGAGTGGGTCACCCTGGAAGAAAACGTGCTGCGTCAGCGCGTCACCACGGACATCACCGCCAAGGGCGGCCAGTTCGACATCATGACCATCGGCATGTACGAAACGCCGATCTGGGGCAAGAACGGCTGGCTGGTCCCGCTGGATGATCTGTCCGCTGAATATGACGCGGCTGACATTCTGCCCGCAATGGCAGGCGGCCTGTCCTATGAAGGCACCCTGTATGCAGCACCGTTCTACGGCGAAAGCTCGATGGTGATGTATCGCAAGGACCTGATGGAAAAAGCCGGTCTGGAAATGCCGGATGCCCCGACTTGGGAATTCATCCGTGAAGCAGCGGCAAAGATGACCGACCGCGCCACCGAAACCAACGGCATCTGCCTGCGTGGCAAGGCTGGTTGGGGTGAAGGCGGCGCTTTCATCACCGCGATGTCCAACTCTTTCGGCGCACGTTGGTTCGATGAGAACTGGAAGCCCCAGTTTGACAGCGAAGCCTGGGCAAACACCGTCAACTTCTTCAAAGGTATGATGGACGAGTCCGGCCCGACCGGTTACGCGACCAATGGTTTCAACGAAAACCTGTCGCTGTTCCAGCAAGGCAAGTGCGGCATGTGGATCGATGCGACGGTTGCGGCATCTTTCGTGACCAACCCGAACGATTCCACAGTGGCTGAGCATGTTGGCTTTGCACTGGCACCCGACAATGGTCTGGGCAAGCGCTCCAACTGGCTCTGGGCTTGGGCTCTGGCCATTCCGGCAGGCACCCAGAAAGAAGCTGCTGCAAAGCAGTTTGTCGAATGGGCAACCTCGAAAGACTATATCGAGATGGTAGCGGCCAAAGAAGGCTGGGCAAGCGTACCCCCGGGTGCACGGACCTCGCTTTACGAGAACCCGAACTACCAGGAAGTGCCGTTCGCCAAGATGACGCTTGAGTCGATCCTCTCGGCAAACCCGAATGAGCCGACTGTTGACCCTGTGCCGTATGTTGGCGTTCAGTTCGCTGCGATCCCGGAGTTTGCAGGTATCGCAACTGACGTAAGCCAAGAGTTCTCGGCCGCCTATGCAGGTCAGCAGACCGTCGAGGAAGCACTGGAAAAAGCGCAGGCAATCGCTGCCGACGCAATGGAAGCTGCAGGCTACTAAGCCCGCGCACTGACCAAAGCCAGAGGGCGGCAACCGCCCTCTGGCCCATTCACCCCACTCTATGATCAACTGAACCCGCAAACAAAGTGCACCTTGCACTGTTGAGGGAGGATTGTCCGATGGCCACCAAAGCTTCACGCACCGCAGCCCGCATCATGATGGCGCCCGCTGTCATCTTGCTTCTAGGCTGGATGCTCGTACCCCTTATCATGACGCTCTGGTTTTCGTTCCGGAACTATCTGCCGCTGCGTGGCGGTGATCTGGGATTTGCAGGGTTCGACAACTACGTCCGGTTTGTCACCTCTTCGGCCTTTTGGCCCGCCGTTATGGCGACCATGGTCATCGTGGTGGGCACGCTGATCATCACGGTCGTGCTGGGGGTTCTTCTTGCCCTGTTGCTGGACCAACCCATGTGGGGCCAAGGCATTGTGCGCATCCTTGTTATCGCGCCCTTCTTTGTCATGCCCACCGTTTCGGGCCTTGTCTGGAAAAACATGTTTCTGGATTCGGTCAACGGACTGTTTGCGCATATCGCGCGCTTCTTCGGTCAGGCCCCGGTCGAATGGATGATCGAAGCCCCGTTTTTCAGTATCATTCTGATCGTCAGCTGGCAGTGGTTGCCCTTTGCGACACTGATCCTGCTGACCGCAATCCAATCGCTGGACAGCGAGCAACTGGAAGCCGCCGAAATGGACGGTGCGCCCAAGCTCAAGCGGTTCTGGTTCATCATCGTGCCGCATCTGAGCCGCGCGATCACCGTGGTGCTGCTGATCCAAACCATCTTTCTGCTGTCCATCTTTGCAGAAATCTATGTGACCACTGCCGGGGCATTCGGCTCCAAGACCCTGACCTACCTGATCTTCCAGCGCGTGTTGGAAAGCCAGAACGTCGGCCTCGGTTCTGCCGGTGGTGTCTATGCAATCATTCTCGCCAATATCGTCGCCATCTTCCTGATGCGCATCGTCGGCAAGAATCTGGACTCGTGAGGGAACACCATGGCGCGCTCAATCACTGCTAAACGCAAGTCGATCAACACAGCATTTGCCTGGGCAATCGGTCTGCTGATCTTCTTTCCGATCCTCTGGACCATCCTGACCAGCTTCAAGACCGAAGCCGATGCAATCGCTTTCCCGCCGAAGTTCCTGTTCTTTGACTGGACGCTGGAAAACTACGCCGTGGTGCAGGAACGCTCTGACTACATGCGGTATCTGTGGAACTCGATCATCATCGCGGGCGGGTCCACGCTGCTGGGCATCATCATCGCCATTCCGGCGGCCTGGTCGATGGCTTTCGTGCCCTCGCGGCGGACCAAAGACATCCTGATGTGGATGCTGTCCACCAAGATGCTGCCGGCTGTTGGTGTTCTGTATCCGATGTACCTGATCTTCATCAAACTCGGCTGGCTGGATAGCCATATCGGCCTTGTCATCGTGCTGATGCTGATCAACCTGCCGATCATCATCTGGATGCTCTACACCTACTTCAAGGAAATCCCCGGTGAGATTCTGGAAGCCGCGCGGATGGACGGTGCCTCGCTGAAATCCGAGATCCTTTATGTGCTGACGCCGATGGCCGTTCCGGGCATTGCCTCGACCGTGCTGCTCAACGTCATTCTGGCTTGGAACGAAGCCTTCTGGACATTGAACCTGACTGCGGCCAAAGCCGCCCCGCTCACGGCATTTATTGCCAGCTACTCAAGCCCTGAAGGGTTGTTTTACGCCAAACTCTCGGCGGCCTCGACCATGGCGATTGCCCCGATCCTGATCATGGGGTGGTTCAGCCAAAAACAACTGGTACGCGGCCTTACCTTTGGCGCAGTGAAATAGGATACGGACATGGGACAGATTGAACTTCAAAAAGTAACGAAGAAATTTGGCGAAACCGAAGTGATCCCGCCACTGGATCTGAAGATCGGCGAGGGTGAGTTTGTAGTTTTCGTCGGCCCGTCTGGTTGCGGCAAATCCACATTGCTGCGGTTGATCGCAGGGCTGGAGGATATCTCCTCGGGTACCATCCTGATTGATGGTCAGGACGCGACTAACCTCGGCCCGGCCAAGCGCGGCCTTGCGATGGTGTTCCAATCCTATGCGCTTTATCCGCATATGTCCGTGCGCAAGAACATCGCTTTCCCGTTGAAAATGGCGGGAATGGACCAAGCGGCGATTGATGCAAAGGTTGAAGGCGCTGCAAAAGTGCTGAACCTTGCCAGCTATCTGGACCGTCGCCCCGGCCAGCTTTCGGGCGGTCAGCGCCAGCGTGTCGCCATCGGCCGTGCGATTGTGCGTGAACCTGCGGCGTTCCTGTTTGACGAACCGCTGTCGAACCTGGATGCCGCGTTGCGGGTGAACATGCGTCTGGAAATCACCGAACTGCACCAGACCCTGAAAACCACGATGATCTATGTGACCCATGACCAGGTGGAAGCCATGACCATGGCCGACAAGATCGTGGTTCTGCAAGCCGGGCGGATCGAGCAGGTCGGCACGCCGCTGGAACTGTACCGCGCGCCGCGCAACACCTTCGTTGCGGGCTTTATTGGCAGCCCGAAGATGAACCTTCTGACAGGTGCTCCGGCACAGGAAAAAGGTGCTGCGACCATCGGCATCCGGCCCGAGCATCTTGCCGTGTCGAAAGATAGCGGCGATTGGCAGGGCAAGGTTCTGGTGGCGGAACACCTCGGCTCTGACACCTTCCTGCATGTGGCCACCGATTACGGCCAGATGACGGTGCGTGTCAGCGGCGAGATGAGCGTGGGCCACGGCGATTCCATCTGGATGACCCCGGATCAGGCGCATCTGCACCGCTTTGGTGCTGACGGGCTGCGCATCGCATGAAGCGGCTTGCTGGGAAATCGGCACTGATCACAGGTGCGGCCCGCGGCATAGGCAAGGCATTCGCCGAAGCCTATGTTGCCGAGGGCGCGCAGGTGGCGGTTGCCGATATCGATTTTGAAGCAGCAAAGGCAACTGCCGCCGAGATTGGCGGCAAGGCTTACGCGCTTTATCTCGATGTTACCCAGCAAGACAGCATCGAAGCCGCGATTGTTAAGGTGCAGGAACAGGCCGGTGGATTGGATATTCTGATCAATAACGCGGCCCTGTTTGATCTCGCCCCGATCCTCGACGTCACGCGCGCCAGTTATGACCGGCTGTTCTCGGTCAATGTTGGCGGCAGTTTGTTCATGCTGCAAAGCGCCGCGCAGGTGATGATTTATCAGGGTCGCGGCGGCAAGATCATCAATATGGCTTCGCAGGCCGGGCGGCGCGGTGAGGCTATGGTCGGCGTCTACTGCGCAACCAAAGCCGCGATTATCAACCTGACACAATCTGCCGGGCTCGACCTGATCAAGCATGGCATCAACGTGAATGCGATTGCCCCCGGCGTTGTCGAGGGCGCGCATTGGACAGGTGTAGACGCGCTGTTTGCCCAAGCCGAAGGGCTGGCACCCGGCGAAAAGAAAAAACAAGTCGCCAGCGCTGTTCCATACGGACGAATGGGCCGCGCCAGTGATCTGACAGGAATGGCTATTTTTCTGGCCTCTGCCGAGGCCGATTACATTGTGGCGCAAACCTACAATGTCGATGGCGGGAATTGGATGAGCTGATGAAAATGTTGAAAACTTCTGACCTTGGCAAGCTGCCGGAAACTGTGGCGACACCACGCTATGACCGTGCGGCCCTGCGCCCCGGCATCGTGCATATCGGCTGCGGGAACTTCCACCGCGCACATCAGGCCGTCTATCTGGATGATCTTTTCGCCCTTGGCGAGGGGCATGATTTCGCGCTGGTCGGCGCGGGTGTGCGCGAAGGCGACAGCCGGATGCGCGAGACGCTGGCGACGCAAGACTGGCTCTATTCCGTGATCGAGTTGGATGAAGGCCATTCTGCCGCGCGGGTTGTCGGCTCTATGGTCGATTTCGTCGAGATTGCCCCCGGGAATGCGGCGCTTATCGCGCAAATGGCCGCTCCAGAGATCAAGATCGTATCGTTGACCGTGACCGAAGGCGGCTATTTCATTGATCCGACCACCGGAACCTTCAGCCCCGATCATCCCGAGGTCCTGGCCGATGCCGCGCATCCGCGCAGCCCGAACACCGTTTTTGGCGCGATCATCGAGGCGCTGCGTCTGCGCCGTGAAGCCGGCGATATGCCCTTTACCGTGATGTGCTGCGATAACGTGCCCCATAATGGGCATGTGACGCGCGACGCGGTTGTCGGCCTGTGCAAGCTTTCGGATCTGGAACTTGCTGCCTGGATTGCCGAGAACGTGGCTTTTCCCAATTCGATGGTGGACCGGATCACCCCCGCGACCGGCGACCGCGAGCGTAAACTGGCCCGAGACTACGGCATTGAGGACAATGCGCCTGTGACGTGTGAGCCGTTCCGCCAATGGGTGCTGGAAGACAACTTCCCCGCCGGACGCCCCGCATTGGAAAAGGTGGGCGTGACCTTCACCGATCAGGTGGACCGATTCGAAACCATGAAGATCCGCATCCTGAACGGTGGTCATGCGATTATCGCTTATCCCGCTGGCCTGATGGGCATCGAACTGGTGCATGACGCCATGGCGAACCCGTTGATCAAAGGGTTGCTGACCAAGATCCTCAGCGATGAGGTGCTGCCCATCGTGCCTCCGGTGCCAGGTATGGTGCTGACCGAGTATCGCGATCTGATCGTCAGGCGTTTCTCTAACCCCCAGGTGGCCGATACCACGCGGCGGCTCTGCTATGATGGTACCAACCGTCAGCCAAAGTTCATCGTGCCATCTATCGCCGATGTGTTGAAGGCCGGAGGTACGGCACGCGGTTTGATCCTGCTGTCTGCCCTGTGGTGCCGCTATTGCTTTGGCACCAATGACGCGGGTGAGGCGATAGCGCCGAACGATCCGAATTGGGACCAGTTGACCGTCCGCGCCGCCGAAGCCCGCACCCGCCCCGCCGCATGGCTGGAAATGACAACCGTGTACGGCGACATGGCGCAGAATGAAACCTTCGCGGAAGGCTTTGCCGAAGCTTTGGCTGACATCTGGGAAAACGGGACGGAAGCGGCGATCAACCGCTACTTGGCGGGGTAAGGCGGCTGTGCCCTAGCCCCCCTGCAGTGCAGCGGGGGCCGTGGTGCACAGATACATATCCAGTGCTTTGGAGATCACGCCCGCCGTGTCTTCATCCACAGCCAGACCGAGAATGTAACGGCGCATCCCATATTGCAGCAGGCCCCCGTGAAGGACCCAGGGGGCCTCCAGTTCCGCGCGCGTCACCGGAAAGCTATCGCCCTGCCCCAGCTCTGCCCGCCTTTCGCGGACCAGCCGCTTCAGGATCATTTCCTCTACGACATGGTTGTACCAGCTATGGATGCGCGCATCGCGCAGCGCGGCAAAACCCGATATACGCAGCCAGACCGGATCAAAAACAGTTTCGGTGTAGGCCTCATAAAAGGCTTGAAAGCGGTCTTTGACAGACAGCGCGCGGTTCTCCAGCGCGTCATCCCATTCGGGGTTCCAGCGGTCCAGATAGACCCGCGCATAGACCGCCTCTATCAAGCTGTCCTTGTCGGGAAAGTAGCGATAGAGCAGCGGCTGCGTGATTCCGGCGCGACGCGCGACGTCGCGAGTGCTTCCATCAAAGCCCACTTCAGAAAACAGCGCGACGGCCGCTGTGACGATCTCTTCCTCACGCGCGGCGGGCGGCAATCTGCGGCGCTTGGCTGCAGGCTCCTCGTCTAGCGTTTGGGTGGGTGTTGGCATTTCAAGCTCCGTCAGGGCGATTATTCTGTGTCTGGCGTGAATCAGCGTTTGAAAATTGCCGCCCATCAATTTATCGTTTGATAAATAACAGCAGAATGGCGGGAGTGTCCAGCATGCGTCTTTTGGGTAGAAGCACATCGGTTAATGTTCAAAAGGTAATCTGGGCCCTGGACGAAATCGGCGTGGCCTATGAAAGGGTCGATCTTGGCGGTGCATTTGGCGGGTTGCAGACAGAGGAATATGCCAAGCTGAACCCGAACCGGCGGGTGCCGACACTGGATGATAATGGCCTGATTTTATGGGAATCCAATGCCATCGTGCGTTATCTGGCGCGGGAATATGGCGGGGGGGCCTTGGCGGGTGCAAACGCGGCAGATCAGGCGACAGCCGATATCTGGATGGAGTGGTTTCAAAGCACCGTCTACGCCGCGTTCATCGCGATGTTTTACCAAAGTTTTCGCCTGCCGGAACCGGAACGCGACGCCGCGGCGCTGGGAAAGGCCTTGGGCACCGTCAATGACGGGTTCAAACTGCTGGATGCCCATCTGGCAAACCGTGATTTCGTTGCAGGGGACAAGCTGTCGATGGGCGATATTCCGGTCGGGTCCAGCTTGTATCGCTATTACACCTTGCCGATCGACCGCCCGTCACTTCCCAATCTGGACGCATATTATGCGCGGTTGGGGCAACGGGCGGCCTATCGCAATTCGGTCATGACATCGTATGAAAGCCTAAGGGCGGGTTAACCCCGCCCCTCGGTCTTATTCAGTGTCCAGCCCAAGGAAGGCAGCGATGGCCAGAACGAAACCATCCGGCCGATCCACGTTGACCACATGCTTGGCCTTGGGAACCTCGGCGAAAAGAGAACCCGGGCAAGCGGCGGCCATGGCGCGCATCGTATCCGGCGAGGCGCCCATGTCGTTCTCACCAGCAACAAACAAGGTCGGGCGGGTCATGCCACCCAGCTGCCGCAGATAGTCCAGACGCTTCAACGCTTCGGCGCAGCCGCGATAGCCTTGCTCGGTCGTCTTGAGGAATTCCTCACGCAGCTTGGCTTCCTGCTCGGGCTTGGCGGCGCGCGTGTCTTCGCTGATCCATTTATCAACCGTTCCTTCCCAAACCTTGGCGGTGCCCCCGGTTTCGAGCAGCGCCAGACGGTCCACCCAGCTTTGCACGAAAGGTGGCGGGGCATCGGCGCGGGCTGCGCAGCAAACGACGCGTTCAATCCGGTCAGGAACCGCAAGACCAAGACCCAGCGCCGTCATACCGCCCAGCGAGAGGCCCATGACAGTCGCCTTCTCAACCCCATGGGTATCAAGAACCTGAATGGCATCTGCGACCAGCTCATCAAAGCTGTACGGTGCCGCTGGCGAAGGGCTACGGCCGTGGCCGCGCGTGTCGCAGGTGATCGTGCGGTAATGCGATTGCAACAGTTTAAGCTGTGGATCCCACATCGCACTTGTCGCACCAAGGCTGTTCAAGAGAAGAAGCACTGGCGCGCCTTCAGGGCCCGCGATGGTTGAATGAAGTATTTGTGTGGTCATGCGAATTCAAGCTCTCGTAGGTTGCGGTGCAGATGCACCTGGAAAAGGGGCAGGACCGCCCCGGCTAGCAGTGCCAAGGACTGACGCGCCATCGCGGCATCCGTCCAGGCGTGATCTACCACACACAGCGTCCCGAAAGGGCCGGTAATGGCAATGATGTCGTGCAACGCAGTGGCCACTTGCCGTGGCGTCCCATAAAGCACGGTAGCATCAATCAAGGCCTCGATCTCCGCTTCACTCAGGGTCGGGGCGATGCTCTCGAAATAGCGGCGGCAGGGACTGCCATGCGCTTTCACTGTCGCTTCGGCCAGATGGCTGTCCTGACAGATCAGAACCGAACGTGCGACGCGCCAATCCTCGACCCGCGCCCGCAGACCGGCATGGGTGCTGCCGATGACATGGTTGGTCCAATGCGGGGCAACCTGACAGGCAGGCAACCAGCTTGCGGAAAGCGGCGCTTGCCCCAAGGCCGAATTGCGTCGCACTTCGCCCGCGCTCGACGACGGGGCAATCTTTTGGGCATGGCGGTCAGAGGATTGAAGGGTACGGGAAACGCCTTCGCTGCAAGCCAGGCGCAGCGCCGCCCCGTGGTCGGGTTTTGGCGAAACTTCCAGCAAACGCACATGTTCGGGACGCGCAGTAGAAGCTGGCGTGAGGCTATTTTGAGCAACCGCAAAAAACTCTGAAAAGCCAAGCGAGGCTGCAACGGCCGAACGGTCAAATTGCGATGCATGCGCAGGGCCTTCAGCGCCAGAAACTGGCGGAATGCGCAGATAGCCAAGTTTCATGTTCTCTCTCCCCTGAGGGCGAGAGGTGCCCCCATTCCCAGAGACGCTACTGGAAATGGGGGCCGCTTTTGAAACGATAAAAGGTCAGACCTTCTATCTGTTTTCTTGATACATACGCGCTTACTTCAAAGCATACTCAACTGGCCAAGTATGGCCCACGGCTTTTGAGGCCTCGATGTAATCGGTCATCACCTTCGTACCCGGCATACCGCGGGAATCTGCCTCTGCCGCGCTTTTCTTGGGGAATTCGGCAAGGCTTTGCGCCCATTCGGCGCGGGTTTCATCCGGTAGCGTCACGATCGTCGCTCCGCTTGCCTCCAAAGCTGCAAGGCCAGAAGCCTGGCTTTCATCCATCGCAGTGCCGTTCTGGTTCTCCCACTGCTGGCCGACCTCGACGATGATCTTGCGCAAATCTTCTGGCAGGCTTTCCAGCTTTGCCTTGTTCATCGTCAAGACCACTACCGGCATCGCGCCGAAACCGATCAGGGTGTAATAGGGTGCGGGCTCATAATATTTGAAACCGTTATATCCCGCC
>JBFHGI010000020.1:0-12562 GCA_041583175.1 Pseudorhodobacter sp.
GCGCGCGGTATGGCCGGAAGAAAAGCCGATGTCGGTGCGGATTTCGGCCAATGATTGGCTGGGTGATGAAGGCGTAACGCCGGAAGAAGCGGTCGGCATTGCGCGCATGTTCAGCGCAGCGGGTGCCGATATCATCGACGTGTCGGCAGGGCAGACCAGCACCGATGCCCGCCCTGTTTATGGCCGCATGTTCCAAACGCCGTTCAGCGACCGTATTCGCAATGAGGCGGGGATCGCGACCATGGCGGTGGGCAATATCTTTGAAGCCGACCATGTCAACTCCATCCTGATGGCGGGCCGTGCGGATCTGGTCTGCCTCGCGCGGCCGCATCTGGCTGATCCTTATTGGACGCTCCACGCCGGATTGTCCTTGCAGGATGATGCCTGCAACTGGCCGCTTCCCTATTTGGCTGGCGCCGATCAGGCACGCCGATTGGCCGAGCGCGCGGCGGAGGTCATCCGGGCATGATGTTGCTGGGCAAAAGGGTCATGATTACAGGCGGCGGCACAGGCGTAGGTGCAGATATGGCCCGCGCTTTTGCGGGCGCAGGGGCGCAAGTGGTGGTTGCGGGGCGCCGCGACGCCCCGCTGAAGGCACTGGAAAAGGCAAACCCTAGTATCCGCGCCGTCGTGGCAGATGTGACGGACGAGGCCAGCGTGCAGGCCATGTTTGAAACGGCAGGCCCCTGTGACATCGTGATCGCCAATGCAGGTGCGGCCGAAAGCGGGCTTCTCGCGCGCACGACGCTGGACCAGTGGAACGCCATGATGGCCGTTAACCTGACAGGGGTTTTCCTGACCCTGCGCGAAGGCTTGCTGCAAATGCCGGGTTGGGGGCGGTTGATCTCGGTTGCCTCTATCGCGGGGCTGAAAGGATTTGCGTATGCCGCACCCTATGCGGCGGCAAAGCATGGGGTTGTCGGGCTGACCCGCAGCCTCGCGCTGGAGGTGGCGAAGAAGCCGATCACAGTGAACGCCATTTGCCCCGGCTATCTGGACACGGAAATGACAGAACGCTCTGTCGCCAATATCGTTGCAAAGACGGGCAAGACGGCAGAGCAGGCTCAGGCACTCCTGACCGCCTCCAACCCGCAAGGCCGCCTGATCCGCGCGGATGAGGTGACGGCAACCGCCTTGTGGCTGTGCAGCCCGGGCGCCGATGCCGTCAATGGGCAGGCGATTTCGCTGTCAGGGGGCGAGACATGAGCGACAGCGACGGGCTTTCGAAACGCCGATTGAAAATGTGGATACGGCTGTTGGGCGTGACCCGCGCTGCCGAAAGCCAACTGCGGGAGCATTTGCGTGTCAGCCACGACACAACGCTGCCACGCTTTGACGTGATGGCAGCCCTGTGGCGGCGGCGCGAAGGCGTCACGATGACGGAACTCAGCCGGATGTTGCTGGTTTCAAATGGCAATGCGACAGCGGTTGTCGACCGGCTGGAAAAGGATGGGTTGGCCCGCCGCACACCTTTAGCCACCGACCGGCGTACCGTGCATGTCGCCCTCACGCCGGAGGGGTTGCAGCAGTTCGAACGCCTTGCCGAAGGACATGAGGCCGAGGTGAACACGCTGTTCTCGCGCCTGTCTGAGACCGAGATCGAACAATTGACTGCCCTGCTGAAGAAATTGCGAAAGGAACCGGAATGACCAAGATGGCCACGCTAGCCCCGCGGCATTTCTTGCTGGAAGTTGCGGACCGCATCGCTGTGGTCCGCCTGAACCGACCGGACCGCAAGAACCCGCTGACGTTCGACTCCTACGCCGAACTGCGCGATTTCTTCCGCGCGCTGCCCTATGCGAGCGACGTTGACGTGGTGGTCTTTGCCTCCAACGGGGGGAACTTCTGCTCGGGCGGCGATGTGCATGAGATTATCGGGCCGCTGGTCAGCATGGATATGAAAGACCTTCTGGCCTTTACCCGTATGACCGGAGATCTGGTGAAAGCGATGATCCATTGCCAGAAGCCGATTATCGCGGCGGTAGACGGGGTTTGCGTCGGGGCCGGGGCGATTGTTGCGATGGCCTCTGACCTGCGGCTTGCCAGCGACAAAGCAAAATGCGCGTTCTTGTTTACGCGCGTGGGGTTGGCGGGTTGTGATATGGGGGCCTGCGCGATGCTGCCCCGTATCATCGGCCAAGGTCGGGCCGCCGAGTTGCTGTATACCGGTCGCTCGATGAGTGCCGTCGAGGGCGAACGTTGGGGGTTTTGGAACACGCTGCACACCAGCGACGCGTTGGAAGCCGAGGCACTGACTCTGGCAAGACGGATCGCGGCAGGGCCGACTTTCGCGCATGGCATGACGAAAACCCAGATCAATCAGGAATGGAACATGGGGCTGGATCAGGCAATCGAGGCCGAAGCGCAGGCGCAAGCGATTTGCATGCAGACCCGCGACTTCGAACGCGCCTATCACGCCTTTGTCGCCAAGGAGAGACCGGTGTTTCTGGGAGATTGAGCCGGTGTTTCAGGACCAAGCGCCGGGGGGCTGTCTGCCCCCCGGACCCCCCGAGGATATTTCAGACCAGATGAAGGAGCGCGCCTTGGCAGATCAGAGTTTCTTGGATTGGCCTTTCTTTGAGAGCCGCCACCGGGCCTTGGCTGAGGATCTGGAGGCGTGGTGTGTGGCGCATTTGCCGGTGGATCATTCCGATGTGGATGATGCCTGCAGGGGCTTGGTGGCGATACTCGGGCAAGCGGGCTGGCTCCGCCATTCCGGTGCTGCAGCCGGCGAGGTGCTGGATGTGCGCAGCCTTTGCATCATCCGTGAGACCTTGGCACGGCATGATGGTTTGGCGGATTTTGCCTTTGCCATGCAGGGGCTTGGCATGGGGGCGGTTTCCCTGTTCGGCACGCCGGAGCAGCGGGCGTGGCTGGAGAAAACCCGCTCGGGTGCGGCGATTTCCGGCTTTGCTTTGACGGAACCTGCCTCAGGGTCTGACGTGGCGGCGACGGCGACGGTGGCGGAAAAGGTCAATGGCGGCTACCGGATATCGGGCGAGAAAACCTATATTTCCAACGGTGGCATTGCCGATGTCTATGTCGTGATCGCCCGCACGGGCGAGGCTGCGGGTGCGCGAGGCTTGTCGGCCTTCCTGGTGCCAGCTGATGTGGAAGGGCTGAGTGTGGTGGAGCGGATCGGTGTGATCGCGCCGCATCCTTTGGCGCATTTGCGTTTTGACGGGGTGTTTGTGCCGGATAGCGCCTTGATCGGGGCGTCTGGTGCGGGCTTCAAGGTTGCGATGTCGGTGCTGGATGTGTTTCGGTCCACCGTCGGGGCGGCTGCGCTGGGCTTTGGCCGCCGCGCGCTGGATGAGGCTTTGGCACGCGTCAAGGCGCGGCGCATCGGCGGGGCGGCCTTGGCTGATTTGCAGATGGTGCAGGGGCATATTGCCGATATGGCCTTGCAGATCGACGCCAGCGCCTTGCTGATCTACCGCGCTGCCTGGACCAAGGACCAAGGGGCCGCGCGTATCAGTCGCGAGGCGGCGATGGCCAAGCTTTATGCCACGGAGGCCGCGCAAAAGGTGATCGATGCCGCTTTGCAACTGCATGGTGGCGACGGTGTTCGCACCGGATTTGCGGTTGAGAGACTTTACCGCGAAATCCGGGCCTTGCGGATTTATGAAGGTGCCAGTGACGTGCAGCGTATCGTGATCGCGCGGGCGGTGCTGGAATGACCTATCATCGCCTGATCCAGATCGAGTTCAACCATTGCGACCCGGCGGGGATCGTCTTCTATCCGCGCTATTTCGAGATGACCAATTCGGTCGTCGAGAATTTCTTTGCCGATGTCCTGAACTGTTCTTACGCCAAGATGATGGAAGATCGCGCGGGGGTGCCGACGGCGCGGATCGAGGTGAATTTTCACGCACCTTCGCGCTTGGGCGAGAAGCTGGATTTCGCGCTGAAGATCACCCGCATCGGTACCAACTCTGTCGGCTTCCGGATTGTGGCCGCAGCGGGCGGGTTAGACCGGCTGACGGCTGATTTAACCTTGGTGAATGTAAATGCCGAGGGCCAGCCCCAGCCTTGGCACAGCGCCGTGCGCGCAAGGATGACCGCGTTTTCAGAGGAGCAGGACCAATGACAGACCCAACCAGCCCGCATGAAATACTGCACCCGAAGAATTGGAAGCCTGCCAAGGGCTATGCCAATGGCGTCGCCGCCAGTGGTCGCATGGTCTTCACCGGTGGCATCATCGGGTGGAACGCGGATCAGGAATGGGAAACCGACGATTTCGCCGAGCAGGTCGCGCAATGCCTTGCCTCCATCAAATCCGTTCTGGCCGAGGCGGGGGCAGGGCCGGAGCATCTGACGCGGCTGACATGGTATGTGACCGACAAGCGGGAATATCTGGCCAGCCTGCGCGATATCGGTGCGGCCTACCGGATGCATTTCGGGCGCCACTTTCCGGCGATGGCTTTGGTGCAGGTCGTGGCCTTGGTGGAGGACCGCGCCAAAGTGGAAATCGAAGCAACTGCCGTCATTCCCCAAACCTAAGAGGACAGCCATGCAACTCGGACCCTCCGGACATACCGATAGTTTCACGCGGGATCGTTTGCCGCCTGACGATCAATGGCCCGATTTGCCGCGCGCGGGGTTTTCCTATCCCGATTGGTTGAACGCAGGCGTGGAATTGACGGATGGCATGGTTGCCAAAGGGTTTGGCGACCATACCGCGCTGATCGGAAACGGGCGGTTGCGGACCTACAAGGAACTGGCGGATTGGACCAACCGCATCGCGCATGCCTTGGTCGAGGATTATGGCGTGCAGCCGGGGCATCGTATCTTGATCCGCTCTGCCAATAATCCCGCGATGGTGGCGGCATGGCTGGCGGCGACCAAGGCGGGGGCGGTTGTGGTCAACACGATGCCGATGCTGCGGGCAAAGGAGTTGGGTCAGATCGTCGACAAGGCCGAGGTGTCGCTGGCCCTGTGTGACACTCGCCTGATGGATGAAATGGTGGCCTGCGCCAAGGACTCGCGCTTCTTGCAGCGGGTGGTCGGCTTTGACGGAACAGCCAACCATGACGCCGAACTGGACCGTGTGGCCTTGGGTAAATCGGTCCGGTTCGAAGCGGCAAAAACCGGGCGTGATGATGTGGCGCTTTTGGGGTTCACTTCGGGCACCACGGGCAACCCCAAGGCAACGATGCATTTCCATCGTGACTTGCTGACCATCGCGGATGGTTACGCCCGCGAGGTGCTGCGCGTAACGCCGGAGGATGTGTTCGTCGGCTCCCCCCCCTTGGCCTTCACCTTCGGGCTTGGCGGGCTTGCAGTATTTCCGCTGCGCTTTGGGGCGGCGGCCTGTTTGCTGGAGAACGCCTCCCCGCCGAACCTGATCGAGATCATCCAGAAATACCGAGCCACGGTTTGCTTCACCGCCCCCACCGCCTATCGCGTCATGCTGAAAGCGATGGAGGAAGGGGCAGACCTGTCCAGCCTGCGCGCTGCAGTCTCGGCGGGGGAAACGCTGCCTGCCCCTGTCTATGATGAGTGGATGGCCAAAACGGGAAAACCGATGCTGGACGGCATTGGCGCGACCGAGATGCTGCATATCTTCATCACTAACCGATTTGATGATCATCGCCCCGCCTGCACCGGCCGCCCCGTCGCGGGATATGAGGCGAAGATCGTGGATGAAGCCGGCAAAGACATGCCGCGCGGCGAGGTGGGGCGTTTGGCCGTGCGCGGCCCGACCGGCTGCCGCTATATGGATGATCCGCGGCAGGCGACATATGTGCAAAACGGCTGGAACCTGACGGGCGATGCCTTCTGGCAAGATGAGAACGGCTATTTCCACTTCGCTGCACGCACGGATGATATGATTGTCTCGGGCGGCTACAATATCGCGGGGCCGGATGTAGAGGCCGCCTTGCTGACCCATGATGATGTGTTGGAATGTGCGGTGGTGGGTGTGGCGGATGAGGCACGCGGGCAAATCGTGTCTGCCCATGTGGTTCTGATGCAAGGCGTTGCAGGTGATGAGGCTTGCATCAAGCGCTTGCAAGATCATGTGAAAGCGGTGATCGCGCCTTATAAATATCCGCGACTGATCACTTTTGTAACGGAACTGCCGAAAACGCAAACCGGCAAGATCCAGCGCTTCCGCTTGCGTGACAGCTAAGCGTTGCTCCGGCTTGAACGGGTTTCCCTCAAGCCGGAGCGGGGCGTTGCCTAGTTGATCAGACCGGCATGCCGCATTGCGTTGTCGATCTTTGCTTTGGTGCCGTCCGTCAGGCCGGTCAGGGGCAAACGAACGTCCTGGCTGCACAGACCCAGCTTGAACAAGCCGTATTTCGCGCCAACCAACCCCGGCTCGGTGAAGATCGCCTCATGCAGGGGCATCAGACGGTCTTGGTATTGCAGGGCCTTGGCGTAATCGCCTGCCAGCATCGCCTCCTGGAACTCCGCGCACAAACGCGGGGCGACGTTGGCCGTGACCGAAATGCACCCCACGCCGCCATGCGCGTTGAACCCCAAAGCGGTCGCATCCTCGGCAGAGAGCTGGCAGAAATCGGGGCCGCAGAGCGCGCGCTGCTGGCTCACTCGCTCCATCTTGCCGACAGCATCTTTCACCCCGATGATGCGCGGGAGCTTGGCCAATTCGCCCATGGTTTCGGGCAGCATATCCACACAGGACCGACCCGGAATGTTGTAAATAACGATCGGCAGGGTGCAGCAATCATGCAGCGCCGTGTAATGCGCGATCAACCCGGCTTGGGTCGGGCGGTTGTAATAAGGCGTCACCACAAGGGCGGCATCGGCGCCAACCTGCTCGGCATGCTTGATCAGGTCCATTGCTTCGGCAGTGTTGTTGCTGCCGGTGCCCGCGATCACAGGCACGCGGCCCGCAACGGCTTTCACCACTTCCTCGATGACAGTTTGATGTTCGGAATGCGACAGGGTGGGGCTTTCGCCCGTGGTGCCAACCGGAACGATGCCGTGGCTGCCTTCGGCAATCTGCCAGTCGACAAGTTTCTTCAGCGTATCCAGATCCAACTGGCCGTCCTTGAACGGCGTGACCAGGGCAGGCATTGACCCTTTGAACATGGTACGCTTCTCCTCTTGTGCATTGGGCGCTGGTTTGAGTCGCCCGTTGGTTTCCGTGCCTTCCTTATCGTTATGCGCGGGGCTTGCCAAGCATGGCGCGAACCTGCCACCCACAGGGCACCCCTCGGGGATGTGAGTTGCAGCCCCTTGGCGACAATGGCAGATTGCGGCCTATGAAAAACACATATGCACCGCGCCGCCTATCTCTTTGCCGCAACGCTCTTTTCGGAGTGCTGCTGCCGTTGCTCCTTTTGGCCTTCGGGGCGGGAGGCGCCGCCAAAGCCGACCCAGCCAGCGATTTGCGGGCGGCGCTGGCTGCTGCCGCCAAGCGCGATTGGGCCGGGGCATTGGCCGCAGCGCCCGCAGGCGTGGGGCGTGATGTCATCGAGTGGCAACGCTTGCGCGCCGGTGAAGGGTTTCTGGGCGAATATGAGGAATTTCTGGCGCGCAGACCCGATTGGCCGGGGATGCCCTGGCTGCACCAGAAGGGGGAGGTTGCCGTTGCACGTTCCACCACACCGCAGCGGGTGATTGCCTATTTTCAAAAGGACAAGCCGTCTACCGCCGAAGGCGCGATCAGCCTTGTCAAAGCCTTGACGGCAGCAGGGCAAACCGAAGCAGCGGCGGCAGAGGCGCGCCGCGCCTGGTTGGACCTGCGGTTCGATGCAGCGGAACAAGCCGAAATGCTGGGCCTGCAAGGGGCAGCTTTGCAGAATTCACACAGCCAGCGGCTTGACGCTTTGCTTTGGGATGGCCGCAGCGACGAGGCGACACGGATGCTGCCCTTGGTGCCTGCCGGATGGCAAGCATTGGCGCGGGCGCGGATCGCGCTGCGGGCGCAAGCAAACGGAGTGGATGCACTGATCGAAGCGGTTCCGGCGGCCAATGCCGCAGATCCGGGGCTTGCCTATGAACGTTTTGTCTGGCGTGCCCGCAAAGGCTTATTGGACGGGGCCGCTGCCTTGATTTTGGAACGCTCAGCCACTGCAGCCACCTTGGGGCGGCCGGAGGCATGGGCCTCGCGCCGCGCCAGCGTTGCGCGGGATTTGATTGACGCGGGCCGGATGGCCGAGGCCTACCGCGTTGCCGCCTCCCATCATCTGACAGAAGGCGGCGACTACGCGGAGCTGGAGTTTCTGGCCGGGTTCATCGCGCTACGAAAACGCAATGATCCGACGACGGCGCGCGGGCATTTCCAGCATTTGAAATCCGGGGTAAGCACGCCGATCAGTTTAAGCCGGGCGCATTACTGGGAAGGCCGTGCCGAAGAGGCATTGGGCAATTACCCTGCTGCCCGCGCCGCGTTCGAAGCAGGGGCAAAGCACCAGACAGCCTATTACGGGTTGCTGAGTGCCGAAAAGCTCGGGCAAAATCTGGATACCGCTTTGCTGGCCAATCAAGCGGGGGCCGATTGGCGCATGGCCGCTTTCGCGAAATCCTCGGTTCTGGAGGCAGCCCGGCTGTTACTGGCGGCAGGGGATCGCAGCCTTGGCAAGCGCTTCATGCTGCATCTGGCGGAAAGCCTGTCTGACACCGAATTGGCCCAGCTTGCAGATCTGGCGCTGGAATTGAAGGAGCCGCATATCGCGGTGCTGATCGGCAAGCAGGCGGCGTCCCGGGGGGTGATCCTGCCGAATGCCTATTTTCCGGTGGTCGATCTGGTGCCGGATGGGTTGCCCGTCAGCCGTGCGCTGGCCCTGTCGATAGCACGTCGGGAGAGCGAGTTTGACATAGGCGTGATCAGCCCCGCCGGGGCGCGCGGCCTGATGCAGGTGATGCCGGGCACCGCAAAGATGATGGCCGAAAAGACTGCGCAAGACTATGCGCTGTCGCGCTTGACGCAGGACGGGGCCTATAATGTCTCGCTCGGGGCCGCCTATCTGGCGCAATTGGTGGAGGAGTTCGGGCCAGCCATTGCACTGATCGCTTCGGGCTATAACGCAGGGCCGGGGCGACCGCGCCGCTGGGTTACCGAATTTGGCGACCCGCGTCAGGAGTCTGTCGATGTGGTGGATTGGGTGGAAACGATCCCCTTTTCGGAAACCCGGACCTATGTGATGCGGGTGGTGGAATCGCTGGTGATCTACCGCGCAAAATTGCGTGGGGCGGTGGGCGTGGTGAATGTCTCGGCAGAACTGACCGGGCGGTGAACCCTCGAACATCAGGGGGCGCTGCCCCCCGGGATATTTTTAACCAGATGAATCAGGCGAGGGTTTTGCGGTGGCTGCGCGCAGCTGGCTGAGGGATTGGCCTGTCGTCAACATGTCTGGGTCCAGTTTCAGTTCGATCACCGCCAAAGTGCCGGCGTCTTGCGCGCGCGCAAAAGCGGCGGGAAAATCGGCCTGTTCTGTAACGGTCTCGCCGTGTCCGCCATACGCACGGGCAAGGGCGGCGAAGTCGGGGCTGGCGAGGTCGGTGCCGGAGGGGCGACCGGGGTAATGGCGTTCCTGATGCATGCGGATCGTGCCATAACGGCCATTGTTGGCGACGATCACGATGGGTTTCGCGCCGTGCTGCAGGGCCGTCGATGCCTCATTGCAGGTCATTTGGAAACAGCCGTCACCGGCCAGGCACACCACGGTTCTATCCGGGTTTTGCAGTGATGCGGAAATTGCGGCGGGAAAGCCGTAGCCCATGGAGCCGGAAGTCGGCGCGATCTGGGTGCCAAATTGCCGGAACCGGTAGTAGCGATGCAGGAAGGCCGCGTAATTGCCTGCGCCGTTGGTCAGGATGCTGTCATGCGGCAGGTTGGCCGCCAGCCATGTGACGACCTGTTCCAGCTTGACGCTGCCGGGGGTTTCCACTGGTTGCTGCCACGCTTCATAGGTGTGGCGCGCGGTTTTGGTCCAGTCAGCCCAATTGCCTGCGGGTTTTGTTGTGGCAAGTCGCGAGAGCATCTGATCCGCGCGGGCAGGGATGGCCAGCGCGGGGTGGAAGACGCGGCCCAATTCACTCGGGTCGGGGTGGATGTGCAGAATGCGCGGGCCGGGCCGCGTTGGGTCCAGCAGCTCATACCCGTTGGTCGTTGTATCGGCCAGCCGCGCGCCCAGAACCAGCAGCACATCGGCCTGCGTCAGCATTTGCCCCAGCTTCGGGTTCATGCCCACGCCCAGATCACCGACGAAATTCGGATGGTCATTGTTCATCCGGTCCTGGCGGCGGAACGAGACGGCCACAGGCAGATCCCAGTTTTTGGCAAAGGTTTCGAGATCGGAGGCCGCCTCAGCCGACCAGTTCGGCCCGCCCGCGATGACCAAGGGGCGCTTGGCTCCCGCCAAGGCAGTAGTAACAGCGCTGAGCTGTTCGTCACTGATTGCAAAGGGTTGCACGCTGGGCGGCGGCAAATCCATCACGTCGGCGCAAGAGGAGAGCATGTCTTCGGGCAAGGCCAGAACCACCGGGCCGGGGCGACCGGAGGTGGCAAGATGGAAGGCATGGCTGATATATTCCGGCAGGCGCTCGATCTGGTCGACCTCGGTTGCCCATTTCGCCAAAGTGCCGAACACAGCGCGGTAGTCCATTTCTTGAAAGGCCTCGCGGTCGCGGTGTTCGCGCGCGATCTGGCCGACAAACACCACCATCGGCGTGCTATCCTGCTTGGCAATGTGGATACCCGCGCTTGCATTCGTGGCACCCGGCCCCCGCGTCACAAACAACACGCCGGGTTTTCCGGTCATTTTGCCATGCGCCTCGGCCATCATCGCGGCGCCACCTTCCTGACGGCAAACGATATTCTGGATGCCGCTATCGCGGAGCCCGTCCAGCGCTGCAAGGAAGCTTTCGCCCGGGACCGAGAACACGCGTTGGACACCCTGCGCCACCAGTTGATCCACCAAGATTTGCCCGCCGTGTCGCATCAGTTTTCTCCTTGCCGTCTTACGACGGAAGACTGCGCTAACCGGTGGACAGGTGCAAGGGGGCTGGCATGAGCCGTTATCCGCCCTAGACTCCCTTAAATGAAAAAGAGAAAGGGCGTTTCAGTGGCAGATCATAATATTCTTGGCATTTGCGGGGCATTGCGTCGGGCTTCGACCAACCGGGCACTTTTGGCAGAGGCCATGCGCCACTATGGCCCCGCCCGCTATGTGGAGGCCGATCTGCACCTGCCGCTCTATGATGGCGATCTGGAGGAGGAAGCTGGGATACCAGAAGCCGTTCAAACGCTGGCGGATCAAATCCGCGCGGCGGATGCCGCGCTGATCTCGACGCCGGAATACAACTCGGCCCTGTCGGGGGTCTTGAAGAACGCGTTGGATTGGGTCAGCCGGGTGCCGGGGGGCAGCCCTTGGGCGGGCAAGCCGGTGGCCATCATGTCGGCAGCAGCAGGGCGGGCCGGGGGCGCGCGGTCGCAATTCTCGCTGCGGCTGTGCCTTGCGCCTTTCCGTCCGCGCCTTTTGCAAGGACCAGAGATGTTGCTTGCCGCATCGCGCAGCGCATTTGATGACACAGGTCGGTTGCGCGACCCGCAAGCCGAAAAGGCCCTGAAAGCCTTGGTGGCGGCGTTAAAGGACGAAATCGCGTTGCTGGCGAAATAGCAACGGGGTGGCCTTTGGCTTAGAGACTGGCCTCGACCCGGAAATCTTCAGGAATGGCATCTTTACCCTCCAGCAAAAGGTCGGCCATCACTTCGGCAACTTTCGGGGCCATGCCGAACCCGATCTTGAAGCCGCCGTTCGCGATGAAATGACCGGGGCGGTCAGGCCACGCGCCAAGCATGGGGGCGCGGCTGCGGGCGCGGGGGCGAATGCCTGCCCAACGCTCCAGCACTTCGGCTTCGGCCAGAAGCGGCAGGGCGGCGCGGGCTTTGGCGATCAGCGCATCCAACTGCCCGTCGGTTGCGTCAGGTTTCGCCCATTTCCGCTCTGACGTTGAACCGATGGAAACGCTTCCATCGCCATGCGGGATGATGTGGAGCCCCTCGGTAAACACTTGCGGCAATGTGCCCGCGTCATGGCGAAGCGTGGCAGCTTGGCCTTTCTCGCCATTGCCCATCGGGCGGCTACGGCCTTCGGACAGCGCAAGGAGGCCTGCATATCCGGTGGCCCAGACCTGAGGACCAGCAGCATCATTTGCGCCAATTTCCACGTTCACGCCTTTGGCGGTCAGGGCCGCCAACAGGGCGGACAGCGCGGCGCGGGGATGCAGGCGGGCGGTCAGCGTATCGTGGATCAGCCAGCCTGTCGGGCTTGCAGGCTCCCATGCCGCCCCCGTGGACCGGATCACTTTCCAATCCGCGCGCCCTTGCCAAAGTGTTGCCGCATTGGCGGAACGATCATGCGCAAGGTCCAGCGCTTTTGTATCGGCAATCGGCTGCAAGCGGCCCGTTCGGGCATAGAGCGGGTCTTTACCGCCGACGGCCTGCACCTCCGCCCACCAGCTTTCGGCCATGAGCAGGCTTTCCAGCTGAAACGCTTTCTTGGCGTTCCAGTTTTCCGGCACATGAGGGGCCATCGCCCCGACCAGACCGCCAGAGGACCCGGCGCCGGGGGCCACAGCCTCCAGC
>JBFHGI010000021.1:0-12408 GCA_041583175.1 Pseudorhodobacter sp.
GCGCGCATTTTGCGGCGAAATTGACCCCGGCCAAACAGGCCGCCTTCATGCAGGCCATTTCTCTGTTGGATGATGGTGAAACCCAGACCCTGACCGGTTTCTGAAAGGCTTTTCCGATGCGCATGTTTTCCATCAAAGATCGCCCTGTGCATCTCGGCCCCTTTCCGTTGGAGCGGCTGCGCAGACACAGCAGCGCGGTTGATCTGTCTCATCTGCCCGATCCTGTGCCGCTGGCCTTTGCCCACCCCGATCCGGAGAACCTGACGAATGCAATGGCACGGTTCATGGGCATGTTCGATACGGTGCGTGATGGGGCGCTGTCGCATGGCCCCGCCGAAATCCCCGCCAGTGCAGCGGCACGGACCGAGCATCTGAAAGCCGCCAGCTACTATTTCGACGCCTCTATGGTCGGCATTGCTGCCTTGCGCCCCCTTCACCACCTCGACTCTCCGCACCGCAATCCGCATATTGACGCCCTGCGGTTGGAGTTGGAACAAGGCCAACCCGCCACCCATGCCGCTGGAATTGACCAGATCTATGCCGATGTGCTGGATGCTGCCCGTCTAAACCTTGGCCCCATCGCCCATCACAGCCACGCTTTGGTGTTTCTCGTCGAATACACACGCGACCCTGCCGAAGCCGAAACAGGGGCCGAATGGTTTGCCGAAAGCCAAGCCCATCGTGCGGCGCTGCTGGCGAATAACACCGCTGTCGTGATCTCCAGCTATCTGCGGCTTTTGGGGTTTGAGGCGCGTGCGCATTCTGCCAGCACCTCGGACGTGGATTTGCTGCGTTTGGCCGCCAGTGCCGGCTTGGTGGATGAGTCGGGAATCGCACCCTATGTCGGAAAACGCTTTGGCCTTGCCGCCGTGACAACAACGATGGAACTGGTGCCCGACGCGCCGCTCGCCCCCAATGCAGGCCACAACGGATGGCGCAGCCACGGACCGGATTGGCAAATGGGGCGCGGGACGGCGCGATCGGCGGCCACAGCCGTGCCCTTTGCCAAGCGGCCTTTCCACCTCGGCCCCTATCCGTTCGAAACGCTGAAACGTGTGGAAAAGCCAACCACCTTCATGGACGAACCCCGCATCCCCCGATTTCCCAAACGGGCCGAGTTCTTTGCCCGCGCGCTGTTCGGCGATATGGGAAAATCGGTGCAAGAGGTGGCGAAGGGTGGCTATTACGTTGTCAAAAGCCCCATCGGGGCCTGCGCGCGCCGCGCACTCGGCGCCTTGCTGTTGCTACAGTTTGGCGGGCCGCGTGGCCCCATCTCGCCGCGTGCCACCGATCCGGCACGCAATGCGCAGAATCTGAAGGCGGCCAGCTATTACCTGTCCGCCGATGCGGTGGGCCTGTGCCGTGTGCCGGAATGGGCGTGGTATTCGCATGGATCGAATGGTGACCCGATCGAGGCGCGGCATCCCCACGCCGTCAACCTGCTGCTGGATCAAGGGCATGAAACGATGGAGGGCGCCTCCGGCGATGACTGGATTTCAGTCGCGCAATCCATGCGGGCCTATCTGCGGTTTTCCCTGCTGGGCGGTGTGATGGGCGAACAGATCCGCCGCTTGGGCTATGACGCCCGCGTGCATTCGGTGATTGATGGCGAGGTGTTGCAACCGCCGCTCTTGCTGCTCTCGGGCTTGGGCGAGGTGTCGCGCATCGGTGAGGTGATCCTGAACCCCTATCTCGGGCCACGCCTGAAATCCGGCACCGTGACAACCACCATGCCGATGGAGCATGACTTACCTATCGACTTCGGCCTGCAAACCTTCTGCAATTCCTGCAACAAATGCGCGCGGGAATGCCCCTCGGGTGCGATCACGGCGGGCCCGAAGTTGATGTATAACGGCTATGAAATCTGGAAATCGGATGCCGAGAAATGCACGCGCTACAGGCTGACCAATTCGGCGGGCGGCATGTGTGGGCGCTGCATGAAAACCTGCCCGTGGAATCTGGAAGGGCTGTTCTCGGAATCCGCGTTCCGTTGGGTGGCGATGAAAGCCCCGCAAACGGCCAAGGCATTGGCGGCGCTGGATGACAAGCTTGGGCGCGGGCGTATCAACCCCGTGAAAAAATGGTGGTGGGATATCGAGCTGGACCCAAAGGCCGGCCGTTACGTGGCGGCGGGCGCAACCAATACGCGTGGCCTGAGCCCGGAGATTGACCTGAAATACGAAGATCAGACGCTGGCGGTCTACCCTGCCGATGTGATGCCGCAGCCCTATCCGGTGGTGCATCCCCTGAATCGCGAAGAAGGCATCAAACGCTATCGCGAATTGCTTTTGCCGCAAGAGTATCAGGCGCGGTTGGCGCGCGGCGAAACCGAAGGCCTTGCCCCCGCGCCGCAAGCCGTGGCAGAGCCGCCCGTGTTCCCCGTTATCGTGACCAAGCGGGATGACCTCGGCCCCGATGTCGCGCGGTTCGAACTGCGGCGCGCGGATGGGGCGGACCTGCCGGAGTTTACGGCAGGTGCGCATATCGATGTGGTGATCGCGCCGGAATATCAGCGCCAGTACTCGCTGGCGGGAGACCCTTCGGACCGCACCAAATATGTGCTGGGCCTGTTGCGCGAACCGGAGGGGCGCGGCGGCTCCAACCTCATGCACCGGATCTTCCGTGAAGGCAGGCGGGTGTTCATCAGCCCGCCGCGCAACCATTTCCCGCTGGATGAGGCCGCGCCGTTCAGCTTGCTGATGGCGGGCGGGATTGGCGTGACGCCGATGATCACCATGGCGCATCGGTTGCACGCGCAGGGCCGTGATTTCGCGCTGCACTACTCCGCCAGCAACGCTCAGGCTGCCGGTTTTACGGCAGAACTGGCAGCGCAACCTTGGGCAAGCCATGTCAAAACCCATCTGTCACAGGGCGGCACGCGCGCTGATCTGGCAGAGGTCATCCCCGCCTATTCCAAGGGGTTCCGGCTTTATACCTGTGGCTCGAACCGCTACATGGACTCGGTTTTCGCGGCGGCCACAGCCAAGGGCTGGCCAGATAGCGCCTTGCTGCGCGAGTATTTCACCGTGCCGGAACCACCGGATTGGGTGAACCATCCCTTCACGCTGGAGCTTGCCCGATCCGGCCAAAGCCTCCACGTCCCCGCCGATAGATCCGCGACCGATGTGCTGGCCGATGCGGGTATTCCCGTCACGACCAAATGTTCGGACGGCATCTGTGGCGTTTGCGCCGTAGGGCATGGCGCGGGCCAGGAGATCGAACATCGCGACTATGTGCTTTCGGCGGCCGAGCGCGAAACGCGGGTCATCCTGTGCTGTTCCCGCGCCAAACACGCGGGCGGCGTGTTGCGGGTCGATTTGTAACCTGCGGGGCAGATCAAGCCGCGAGGGCGGTCGCGACCTGCTGCAACGCCGCCACGGCAGGGCCACGGATTTGAACCGGTGCAAAGCCGTTGTCGCCGTCCACATCGCGGAAAAAGCCGCTATCAAGCTCGGCACTGTATTCGGCGATGATCTTGCGCGCTTTGGCCTTCAGCGCTTCGCGCTCCGGCCCGTCAGGGGATTGAACCAGCGCCTCAAGCGTATCTTCCAGGCGGCTGTCCAGAGCATCGAGGTAGCTGAACAGCGTTCCGGTTTCGGCAATCGCCTCTTCCATGCCGTCAATGCCCGAAAGAGCGCTGTCCATCGCCGTTTTCAACCGCTCCATTTCAGCCCGCAATTGGCTGCGTGTGTTGATCCAGGCAAGCCGCGATTGGACATAGGGCACCACGCCCTTGGGAATGGCGGCCTCTGCTTGGGTCTGGGTGGCGGCCTGCGCGCTACGGATCAATTCGGCCAAGGCGGGGGCGGCGGCGATTGCTGCATCATGCTGGCCCGCTTCGGCTTGGTCTTGCATGTTGTAGAATTTCAGCTTGATCGCGTCGATATCGCCCTTTCCGGCCTTGATCGTCGCCAGCACGACGGGTTCCAGCTTCGCTGCAAGCGCCGTCCATTTACGCGCAGCCTCGCTGGGTTCGGCAGTTGCGTCCTCAGCCGAGTCTTCGGCGGTTTGGTCTTTGTTTCCGGCCGTGGTCTGCGCTGGCGCGGCCGCTGCTTTGGCGCGTTCCATTGCTTGCTCTACGGCGTCCATGGTTTGGGCCGCTTTCGCAAGGTCCCCCCCGCTGATCATCTTGGCCACGAGGCCAAGCGCTGCACCCAGTTTCTCTTGCGCGGGGCCTTGCAGCAGCCCGATCTGGCCGTGCAGTTTTTTCAGGCGCTGCGCGGCGGCCAAGGCATCGGCGTTCGGTGCTGGTGGCGGCGGCGGTGCAGCGGCGGCTTTCGACTGCCGCTCGAACGCACGCCCGATTGCGTTGATCGTGCTTTCCGCCCGCACCAGATCTCCGGCTTTGAGCAAGCCAACTGCCCCGCCCAATGCCGCCCGCAGCTTGTCGCCAGCATCGCCTTGCAGCGCCATAATCCCCGGTTGCAACGCCTTGAGCTGGCGTGCGAGGTCTTTGGGGTCCGGCAAGTCCTCATCCGGCTCGTTGTCAGCCGCTACGGCGCTGGTCTCTTCGGCGGCATCACTGGCGTCATCGTCAAAATCATCGGTCTCACCGTCCAGAATATCATCATCCGGCAGGTCTTCGATTTCGGCCTCAAGCTCATTGCCCATCACGTCCACGATCTTGACGTTCATCGGCAGACGTTCATCCCGCAGATGCTTTTTCAGCTTCTTGGCGATCGATGGCAGTTCCTTGACCAGCACAAGCGTCATCAGCTTGGCCTCAACCGTGAAGGTGCCAAAGCAAACCTTGGTTTGCCCGGACGCCTTGCGGGCCGACTTGGCGATCATTTCCGGTGGCTTCTTGCGATGCGTGGCAAACAGGCTTTCGCTGTCACCTCCTGCGCTAGGGCAGAAAGCAAATGGCATCGGGCGCTTTTTGCCTAGACGGACCAGCTTGTGCAGCTCTTCCCCGGTTGCTTCGAAATCAGCCATCCTGCTCTCCTGTCTTGCTATGGCTTCGGGCGGGCGTTCATCCGCCCACCTCTTGCCCTTCCGCATCCAGGACCACGACATCGAGTGGCACTTTCTGGGCGCGGAAAAATTTCTTCAGTTTCTTCGACATGCCCGGAACAAGGCGATCACAGGTCATGTTCAGGGTTTTACCCTCGGCGGCGGCCATGCCGAAGGCGACTTTGGTCTGGCCCGATTCTTTGCGCAGCGCCTTGCCCAGAATCTCGGGCTTCTTGCGGCGATGCAGGCAGAAAAGCGGTGGCTCCTCGCCTGCCGCCGGACAAAACGCGAAAGCCAAAGACTTCGTGCGTGCGACTTTCACGAGCTTTTTCAGCTCGGCACCTTCTGTTTGAAATTCACCCATTGCCCCCTCCGGGGAAAAAATATGTTAAATTAACACCCAAATGATGACGCCATTTTGGGCGTTCGGTCAAGTTTTGAATGCTCTTCGTCTGGTTTGATGCGGAATTGTAACGACGAGGGTTGAATTTTTTCCGGTCTAGGCCAATATGAGGAGCATTGAGATTGAATTTGAGAAGATTTGATAATGCGTTAGAAATTGCTGGATTGGAGGCTTTGTTCTGCTAACCTTCGCGGCAGGTATCGGTTGCGCGTTTTGATTTTGAATTACTTTTGAGGGTCTTTGATGGATCTTTCTGCTTTCCTCAACAGTCACGGCGATGAAGAGCCGAGTGGCGAAAACCTTGAATATGATCCGGCGTTCATTTCGCTGGAACTGGCAGCACAGCCCGGGGAAGAGCGCCAGATCGGGGACAGTGTCATCGCCGCTGAGGAGCCGGATCACGCCGAAGTCCTTGAGCATGCCGCCGAAGTATTGGGGCGGAGCCATGATCTGCGCGCAGCCGTCTTTCTGGCCCATTCCTTGCTGCGAACCGAAGGCTTTCCGGGGTTTGCGAAGGCAACTTCATATATCCGCGGCTGTCTTGAGCAGTGGTGGGATAGCTGTCACCCCCAGCTGGATGCCGATGATGACAATGACCCGACGATGCGGGTAAACGCCGTCGCTTCGCTCGTCGATCCCGACACGATCTTGCGGGCTGTGCGGCTTGCGCCTCTAACGGAAAGTCGCGCCTTCGGCCGGCTGAACCTGCGCGATATAGCGATTGCGAATGGCGACATGGCCCCGCCGGCCGGGATGGAAAATATCCCCGATACCGGCACGGTTTCCGCCGCATTCCAGGATTCCGATCCCGCCAGATTGCAGGAACTGCGGGAATCGGTCACCGCAGCAATGGATGATATCAAGGCCATTGGCGCGGTTTTTGATGACAAGATCCCGGGCCAGGGGCCTGATCTTGGCGCGTTGCAAAAGCTCTTGAAGCAAGCCGTGGGCCAGTTTTCCGAAGCGGGTGTCGGCACGGCAAGCGAAGGCGATGCAGAGGAAGAGGGGGGCGTCGAAGAAGCCGCCTCATCCGAATCCGCGCGACCTGCCGGGGCCAGCGGTGGTGGTGGTGCCATCAACAGCCCGCAAGATGTGCGCAATACGCTGGACAGGTTGATCAACTATTACGCACGGGCGGAACCTTCCAGCCCGGTTCCCATGCTGCTGGAACGCGCCAAGCGTCTTGTCGGTGCGGATTTTATCACGATCGTAAAGGATATGGCATCGGGTGGGTATCCGAATGTCAAAACTATCGGAGGGTTGCCGGATGATGACGATTATTGACCGAAGGCCCTCATTCGCTGCATTGTTAGCGGAACACACAAATAATTCTTCAGGGAGCATATAATGGTCAGTTCACAGAAGTTCATCGCGAGGAACCGCGCGCCAAGGGTCCAGATCGAATATGATGTGGAACTTTACGGTGCCGAAAAGAAGGTTCAGCTTCCGTTTGTGATGGGCGTTATGTCCGATCTTGCCGGGAAGTCCGAAGCGCCGCAGCCCGCCATTGCAGACCGCAAGTTTCTGGAAATCGATGTCGACAACTTCGACAGCCGCATGAAAAGCATGAAGCCCCGGGCAGCGTTCACTGTGCCGAACACCCTGACGGGCGAAGGCAATATGGCCGTGGATATCACCTTCGAGTCGATGGATGATTTCAGTCCGGCCGCCATTGCCGCGAAGGTAGAGCCGCTGAAAAAGCTGTTGGACGCGCGGACGCAGCTTTCCAACCTGATGACCTATATGGACGGTAAGTCCGGTGCGGAAAACCTGATCGCAACTGTCATTCAAGACCCTGCTTTGTTGTCGGCCCTCGCCGCACAGCCAGCGCCTAAGGGTGATGCGACCGAAGAAGACAAGGGGTAAGTCATGGCCGAAGCAGAAGTTCAATCATCGGGCGGCGCCACGCAGGAGGCTTTCGGGAATTCTGAGTTTGCGAACCTGTTGCAAAAAGAGTTCCGCCCGAAATCGGATCAGGCGAAAACGGCGGTAGAGCAGGCGGTCAAAACCCTTGCCGAACAGGCTTTGTCCAACACTGCATTGGTGTCCGATGACGCGTTGCGCACCATCGAAGGCATCATCGCCGAGATTGACAAGAAGCTGACCGAGCAGGTGAACCTGATCTTGCACCACGCCGATTTCCAGCAGTTGGAAAGCGCGTGGCGTGGTTTGCACTATCTGGTGAACAACACCGAAACCGACGAGATGCTGAAGATCCGCGTTTTGAACATTTCCAAAAAGGACATGGCCAAGACGCTGAAGAAATTCAAAGGCACCGCTTGGGACCAATCCCCGATCTTCAAGAAAATCTATGAGGAAGAGTTCGGCCAGTTTGGTGGCGAGCCTTACGGTACCTTGGTTGCCGATTATCACTTCGACCACTCTCCACCGGATGTAGAACTGCTGGCGGAGATGTCAAAAGTGGCCGCCGCTGCGCACGCGCCGCTGATCACTGGCGCAAGCCCGAACCTGTTCCAGATGGACAGCTGGTCCGAACTCGCGAACCCGCGTGACCTGACCAAGATTTTCCAGACTCCGGAATATGCGTCCTGGCGCAGCCTGCGGGAATCGGAAGATGCCAAATATGTCGGCCTGGCAATGCCCCGCTTCCTGGGCCGTCTGCCCTATGGCGCCAAAACCGACCCGGTGGAAATGTTCGCCTTCGAGGAAGACACCGAAGGCGCAAACTCCGAGAAATACGGCTGGGTCAATGCGGCCTATGCTATGGCCGTGAACATCAACCGGTCCTTCAAGACCTATGGCTGGTGCTCTCGGATCCGGGGAATCGAATCGGGTGGCGCGGTCGAAAACCTGCCCTCGCACACCTTCCCGTCTGATGATGGTGGCGTTGACCAGAAATGCCCGACCGAGATCGCCATTTCTGACCGCCGCGAAGCAGAGCTTGCCCGCAATGGCATGATGCCTCTGATTCACCGCAAGAATTCGGACCTGGCGGCTTTTATCGGTGCGCAATCCCTGCACCAGCCTGCCGAATATGATGATGCGGATGCAACGGCCAACGCAAACCTGGCCGCGCGTTTGCCGTATCTTTTCGCGACCTGCCGTTTTGCGCATTACCTGAAATGCATTGTGCGTGATAAAGTGGGTTCGTACAAAAGCCGGGATGACATGCAAGCCTGGCTGCAAAACTGGATCAACCAGTATGTGGATTTCGCTGCGGCTTCCTCTCCCGAGGATGAAAAGGCGCGGCGGCCCTTGGCGGCAGCCGAGGTTGTTATCGAAGAGGTCGAGGGGAACCCCGGATACTACACATCCAAGTTCTTCCTGCGGCCTCACTACCAGCTGGAAGGCCTGTCGGTCTCCCTGCGGTTGACGTCAAAATTGCCCTCTGAAAAGGGGTAATCCTAAGCGCCCTGAGGGACAGGGCGTTATTGAACGGTGGCTCAGTCGGGCACTTTCCGCAAGCCATCCTTAAGCTGGGCATCTTTGCGGATGCTGTATTAACTGCGGGCCACCAGACGCCTGCGCCGGTTACGGAGAGCCCGTCTTCCGGTCAACTCAGTAAGGGGAATTACTCATGTCTTTTGACGCATTTCTTTGGTCTCCGACCCACAGTAAAGAATCCGTGGATGTCGGCGGCATTCCTGGCGAAACCCAGGATGAAAATTACTCCAAAAAAGGCGCTTTCGAGATCATCTCATTTGAAATCGGCGCTGAAAACAACATCAACATCGGCTCGATCAGCTCGGGTGGTGGTGCTGGTAAGGCAACCTTCAAGGAATTCACCGTTACCAAGAAAACGGACTCCGCCTCTTGCGGTCTGTTCCACGCTCTGGTGACTGGTAAGCACTTCCAGGATATGATCGTCGAACTGCGTCGTTCTGGTGAATCCGCCAGCGTGACCGGCGGCGTGTTCATGAAGTTCGAATTCCGCCTCGTGATGGTGCAAGACATCAGCTGGTCGGGTTCCGACGGTGACGATACACCGGAAGAAACCGTTATCTTCCAGTTCGGTGCGATCGAGATCACCTACAGCCAGCAGAGCATCAAAGGCCAAATGGAAAAGCCGAAGGTCGTTCGTTGGAGCCGTGTGAAGAACACACCATCCTTGACGGTCTGATAGAACCAATTGGTCCGGCCCATATTTCGGGCCGGACCGTTTTTGCTGGCATGGGGTCCGGGGCTGGCCTTGCCGGGTGCATTGGCTTGCGCCGAGGGTGGCAAGTGGGAAAGGATTTTTCATGGGCAGCGTGAATGGACAAACAGGTAAGGCGCTCAGCGCCGAGGATCTGATCCGTCAGGGTGACCCCGAAGCGGCACTTGCGGCGCTTCAGGCACAGATCCGCAGTTCTGCCGCCGATCCGAAATTGCGGGTATTTCTGTTTCAGCTTCTCGCCGTGATGGGCGATTGGAAGCGCGCGATTACCCAGTTGAAAGTTTCCGCAGAGCTTGACGCGATGGCAACGCCGATGGCGCAAACCTACCGTGAGGGGATTATCTGCGAAGTCTACCGCGAAAAGGTCTTTGCGGGCGAGAAAGAACCGCTGGTCTTTGGCGAGCCACAAGAATGGGTGGCCCTGCTGATCGAGGCTCTGAAAGTACAGGCCGACGGGCGCGCCGCCGATGCCGCCGCCTTGCGGGCCAAAGCCTTTGACGCGGCCCCCGCCGTGGGTGGCACTTTGAATGGCGAGCCGTTCGAATGGGTTGCCGATGCCGATATGCGGCTGGGTCCGGTTCTGGAAGTCGTTGTGAATGGCCGCTATTTCTGGCTGCCCTTCAACCAGATTGGCAGCATCACCGCAGAGGCGCCTGCCGATTTGCGCGACTGCGTCTGGACGGCCGTGAACATGACCCTGCGCAACGGTGGTGATATCGTCGCGCTGATCCCGACCCGTTATGCCGGAACGGCTGATCGTGGAAGTGCTGCCGAAAAGCTGTCCCGCGCGACAAATTGGGAAGATATCGGTGCCGAAACCTTTGTCGGCCTTGGCCAACGTCTATTGGCCACCGACGCGGGAGATACCGCTTTGATGGATTTGCGCAGCCTCGTCATTACGCAGCCTGATGAGGCATCGTAATGTCCGATCATGTGCTGACCGAACGGCTTCAGCCCTCGCTGCTTGATCGGTTAACCGACGATGATCCGACAAACCTCAAGGAAACGCGCGACAGCCGCGTGATCGATCTGCGCCGCCTGCGCGAGATCATTCAGCGCGATCTGGTTTGGTTGCTGAACACTTTTGATAATAGTTCGATGATTGATGCGGAGCGTTATCCCAATGTCACGCGGTCCGTGCTGTCCTATGGCGTAGAGGAAGTCGCGGGGGAGTTTTCGACCGCCGCGCGGGCCGGACGGATTCGCAATTCCATCCACCGCGCGATTGAGAAATTCGAACCGAGGATTATCCCCGGATCGCTGGATGTGATCTTGCGCGATTCCGAGTCCAAAGGGCAAACACTGGTTACCTTCGATATTGCCGCCGACATGTGGGCACAGCCCCTGCCGATGGAACTTTATCTGCGCTCCGAAGTCGATATCACGACCGGAGAGCTGAAGCTGGAACGTCCGGGCATCGGGACCGCCCCGTCGCGGAGGCGCTGATGGATACCCGTCTGCTGCGTCATTATGAGAACGAGCTTTCCTATCTTCGGGAAATGGGTGCGGAATTTGCAGAAGCCTATCCCAAGATCGCGGCACGTTTGGGGATGGAAAGCGCGGAAGTGCTTGACCCTTACGTCGAACGCTTGCTGGAGGGCGTAGCCTTCCTTTCCGCGCGTGTGCAGCTGGAGATGGAGCTGCAATTCCCGGCCTTCACACGGCATTTGCTGGAAATCGTCTACCCTCATTATCTCGCGCCGACCCCTTCGATGATGATAGCCGCCTTTGATCCTGATCCGGCCAATGCCGCGATGGCGGATGGGTTTACCTTGGCGCGGGGAACACAACTCCGCTCGTCCCTTGGCGAGGGCGACCAGACCGCTTGCGTGTTTACCACCTCGCAGGACGTAACACTCTGGCCAATCGATATTGTCGAGGCGGAGTATCTGGATGGTCGCGGGCAGCTCGTCGCCGCCGGCATCTCCCGGGATGTCGAGGCGCGGGCGGGTATCCGGCTGCGTCTGCGCCGGCGCGGGGTAGAACCTATTTCCGGCCTGTCGCTCAACAAACTGACCCTGTTCCTGAACAATAAGGCCGGGCGGCATTGGGATTTGCACGAATTATTGTGCACGCAGGTCACGGGGATGGCCGCACGGTCAACAGACCGCCGGTCCGATTGGGTGCTGGACCTGCCGCAAGCCCAGGTTTCCCCCCGAGGTTTCTCCGCCGCAGAGGCGCTTCTGCCGACGCCGAAACGCTCTTTCGATGGCTACAGGTTGTTGCAGGAATATTTCGGCATGCCCGAGCGGTTCCATTTCGTCGATCTGGACGGGCTTTCACCTGCCCTGAAACGCGCAACCGGGACAGAGGTGGATATCTATCTGATGCTGCGCGACGGCATGCCGGACATCGCGGCCTCCGTCACGCCAGAGGCGTTCACGCTGCACGCCACGCCCGCGATCAACCTGTTTGAGAAACGCTGCGACCGGGTGCTGCTGACGACAACGGATATAGAGCATCATATCGTCCCCGACCGCACCGCACCTTTGGATTTCGAGATTTACAACATCAAATCCGTGCAGGGCATTTCCGAGAAAGGCGACAAGGATACCGAATTCCGCGCCTTCTATTCCTCGGATGATTTTACGGCGGCGGGCGATATGCATCCTGCCTATTACACGCAGTTTCGCCGGATGCGTCAGCGCAGCGAGAAAGAGCGGCTGAAAGGGGTGCGAACCTCTTACCTCGGGTCTGAATTGTATCTGACTTTGGTCGACCCGCAACAAGCGCCCTATCCGGTGGATCTGGGTCAGCTTTCGGTGCAGGCAAGCTGTACCAACCGCGATTTGCCGATGCTGCTGTCGACCGGCTCTGCCGATGTCTTCCATCTCCCCGATGGTGGACCCGTTGCGCATGTGACAACGCCGGTTCCGCCCACCCGCCCGCGCCCCTCTCTGGGGCAGGGGGACACCGCATGGCGTTTGATCAGCCA
>JBFHGI010000022.1:0-11939 GCA_041583175.1 Pseudorhodobacter sp.
ACATTCTGGCGACGTTCCGGCTGTCTTCGCCCGCCTGATTGGCGCAACCAAAGATCACATCATCGACCGCCGCCCAATCCACGCCGGAGTTGCGCGCCACCAGCGCACGCAGCGGCACTGCCCCCAGATCATCGGGCCGCACTGACGCCAATGCGCCGCCAAACCGACCGATAGGGGTGCGCAAATAATCGCAGATAAAGACATCACGCATCGCCAGTGTTCCTATATTTCCGGCCGCAGCTTACCTTTTTCAGGCCGCTGGACAACGGGTGATCTGAGGGTGATCTGAGCTGCGCGCGTGGGCTTTTACAGGAAATCGTCACGGCGCGGGGTGAAACAATCCACCAAGCGTCCCGGTTCAAGGCAGACGCAACCATGCTCGATGTTGGAAGACACGACGAAACTGTCGCCTGAGCCTACATCAAAATTTTTGCCATCGACGGTGAACCGAAACCGACCGGATTCACAAAAGGTAGATTGAACATGCGGGTGTTGGTGCAGCGCGCCAACAGCGCCCTCTGCCTCGAACGTGAACGCGACGACCATTAGATCCGGATGATCCGCCAAAACCTGTCGTTTGACGTTCTCACTGGCTTGAACAATTGGAAAGCTGGTCATTCTACCCCTCCCGCTTCTGAAATCCTCAACCGGTAGAATAGTTACCTGAGACGCGAAGGAAAGGGGGCAGTGCAGCAATTCAGCGTTTTCCAGAACAAAGGCGCGGCAACCGAAGCGCCGCGCCTTTGACGTTTTGCAAACCGAGCGTGGCTCAGCTCATGAACATGCCGCCGTTGATATCGACATTGGCACCCGTGATGAAGGCAGAGTCGTCGCAGGCAAGGAACAGGACCAGATTGGCCACATCAGCCGGAACGCCTTGGCGCTTGACGGGGGCTGCCGCTTCAAAGCCTTTGCGCGCTTCCGGCTTGGTGTGGATGTTGTGGAAATCGGTGTCGATCATGCCGGGGCAAAGACCGTTGACGCGGATATTGGGGCCAAGGTCCTTGGCCAACCCGCGGGTGAGCGTCATGACGGCGCCCTTGGAGGTGGCATAGGCAAAGGAACCGGGGCCGCCGCCATCGCGGGCCGCTTGGCTGGAAAGGTTGACGATTGCGCCTTTCTTCATGTGCGGCAGGCAGGCTTTGATCATCAGGAAGGTGCTGGTCAGGTTAAGGTCCATCACAGCATTCCAGTGGGCAAGGTCCATTTCCTGAATGGACTTGCGGGCGATCAGGCCACCTGCGTTGTTCACCAGAACGTCGATGCTGCCGAATTCCGCAACGGTCGCCTCAACCAGGGCGTCAACGCCTTCTGGTTTGGACAGGTCGCCCTGCAAGGCCAGAGCCTTGCCGCCTGCGGCCTTGATTTCGGCAACTGTTTCGTCGGCGCCCTTGGAGCTTGCGAAATAGTTGATCACGACATTCGCGCCTTCCGAGGCGAGTTTGACCGCGCATGCGCGACCGATGTCACGCCCGCCGCCAGTCACGATTGCTGTTTTTCCTGCGAGTTTCATAGAGTGTCCTTCCGTATGGGTTTTTATTGATTAAGCCCCGACATCGAATGTCTTGGGCACGACGACCTTGAAGCTCCGGTCGTCCGAGGTTGTGAAGTATAGGTCGCAGTCATATCCTTGGTCGTCCAGGAAACTGAAAACCCGGCGGGGGGCGGCAGTTGGATAAGGAACCAACAGCGTGGCAATGCGGTGCCGGATGGCCTTGGGGAAACGGGCTGTAAGGCAGGTGCTGACCGGCAGACCCTTGATCTCGGACGGGTCAACATCGGGGAAGCCTTCGGTTTGCGACAGGGCAGGGGCCCCTGCTTCGGACCACAGGAACTTGCCATAGAATCCGGCCCTTTCACCCGAATAGCGGAATGTCGTGTCGCCCAGCGTCATAGGCGCATTGGCATGGAGCAGCCAGTCAATTTCAACCGGCTCATTCGCATCGATGCTGTCAACGATCACGAAATACTGGTTTTGCACGAAATAGACATCGCGCAGAACCGAGGTAATCTCGGGCGACAGGGTCTGGTAAGCGGCCGTCGCATCGCCTTGGATATAGATATGCTCCTCGCGCTGCTCCGCGACATTGATACGGCCTGCCGATTGCATCGCCAGAACCTTATCCTTGCCCGCATATTGGCCCTTACCGTTTACCAGAATGGCGTTCTTGGAAATGGTCTGCCGCCGCCATTTCTGGTGCATCGTGCTGTTGAAGGCAACGTAATGGCCGGACTGGATCGCCAGATCCTCACCAAAACCGGCGAGGCAAAAGGCGTTCTGGTCGCCGTGGCTGTGGCTGATCGCACCATAGGGCGATGCTTTCATCACGAACTGGATGTGATTGTCGGGGTCTTGCATCCGGTGCTGGATCGCGGCCCAGCCGATGCCTTTGAACCAGCGCAACTGATCGTCATCCGAGGGCGGCACCGCCTCCACAATCGGGAAATCGGTGCGATAGGCCAGCTCGTCAAAGTTGAAATCCCACCAGCCCCAGTTATAGAACGCCTTTTCCGTGCCCGGATTGGTGCGCTTGATCTCGTCATAATACCATTGATAGGCGCCATTACCGGTAACCCCTGCATATTGCCGCAGGTTGAAACCGATTTTCACCGCCGGCAGGTCGCCCATGGTACTGTCATCGCCAAAGGTGGCGCGGCGCGTGTCGGGGGCCTTGGTATAAAGCGGGAAATCGCCGGTCTTCTGGAAGAACGGGCGCTGATAGAGGTCGATCCCTGTATAGCCTTTCAGCAGGTTGGCGGCATCAATCAGATAGGCCATGCCTGTCATCCAGTAATGCGGCCCCTCGGCCCAGCCGCCATCACTGTCGCCCCAAGGGCTATAGACGGTGAACAGGAATTCAATCGAATAGTTCAACCATTCCGCCGCCTCGGGCGTGTCATCCAGCATCGCAATCGACGCCGGAATCAGCACCGCCGATACGGCGCGCACAGCGTGGCTGTCAAACGGGAACAGGTGGATATTGGCGTGTTTGATGATGTGATCGGCGGTTTCGCGGGTCCGCTCCAGCAGGGCCTTCAGAACCACCGCGCGCTCATCCTCGGAAAGCTGGTCATAAAGCCAGTCATAGCCCCAAGCCAGCGCCACGTTCACGCGGAACGCCCATTCGTCGGTATAGCTGCGCGAGGTGGTGCCCGTCGGGTTCCACGCCGCCGCCGAAAGCAACCATTCCTTGGCGCGGGCCAGCATGGCCGCATCCTGCGTCACTTGCCCGCCGATGGCCAGGTGGCGGATGGCATAGATCAGCTCCTGGCAGTCGATATAGGTCTTGCGCCAGATCGCCGCGACGCGCTGGTGGTTCGGATAACCCGCAGGTTCGGGGATAATGTCGCGCTCCATCCACGGCAGGACGGAGTTCTCGAAAAAGTTCGACCATGTGCAATGATCGGGGTCGGCTGCCACATCCTTGCGGAACTGGGCCAGACGGGTCGGCGTCAGCCACAGGCGCGGATGGCTTTTGTCGCATGGCTTGAATCGGTCCGCACGGCCGACCAGCGGCGTTTCCGGCAGGCCTTCGGCCACATGGAAACGGCGCGCCTTGCTCCAGGTGCTGGCGGGTTTGCCTGCCTTGGCATCCCAAACGGCATAGGACCAGTAATGGTCGCCCGCATGCAGAACCGTATCGGGGGTAAAGAAATTCAGCGTGATCCCGCTAAACTCCTGCGTTTCCTTGGCCGGAAACTTCGGATCGGCGGAAATGCGGAGCACATATTCGGCCTCATCCTCGATCACAGGAAGCCAGGTAAACCGCGGCGGGTTCTCGGTCAGTTTTGCATCATCAGCAGGCGCGTACTGGATCGTCAGGCGCCCGGCAGCCGGTTCGTCAATGGGTTGAAGGTCGTTGCGGGGCATGTGCAGTCTTTCCAGCTAGCGGTTGTAAGGAGGGGAAGCGCGGCCCTGCTGCGGGCCGCACTCGAGTTTCATCTGCGTTGGTTCAGCTTAGTTGTACTGACGCTGATAAGCGGTGTTCATCACTTCGATAACCTGCTCATAGCCCATCTTGTTGAGCGTGCTGATATAGCTATCCCAATCCGCTTTCACGTCACCGGTGCCAAGCACCCAAGCCTGCTGACGCTCCAGCATATAGGTTTGCAGCGACGGCCAGTATTTGTCGTAAACCGCTTGCTCGTCCTTGTTGAAGGCAACGCCGAGGAACTGGTCAACCAGCAGGTCTTCGGTATCGTAAAGCTCGATCCCTTTGCGGGCGGCATCTGCCGTCCACTGCCACTCGTAACGGTAATCCTGCGGATAGCCGCGATAGATCTGCGCGCCTTCCAGATACATCTGGCTGTTCACCGGCGTTTCAGAGTTCAGAACTTCCGGCTTGTAGATCGGCTCACCGTTAACCATGTCCCAGGTCTTGCCTTCCACACCGAAGTTCGCCAGCAAGCTGCCCTCTTCCGAGAAGAAATAGTCGAAATACTTGATGGTTTCGACCGGGTGCTTGTTGTTGTAGCTGATCGCCCAGCCATCCGGCTTGATCGGGATGCGGCGATGCTCTTCCATCCGCACGCCGCTGACCGACTTCGGCGGCAGGAACGGGATGAAGTTGAAGCCCGGAATCTTATCTGCCAAGGCAGCATTATAGCCGGAGGTGGAGGCGAACCAGTCATGCGTCAAACCGCCAAGGTTTTCCCCCAGCAGATAGTCGCGCGAAGAGGAGCCGCGGGTGAACACTTCGGCGTCGATCAGCCCTTCAGCGTACCATTTCGCCAGATTGGCGATCCCATCCCGATAGGCGTCCTGCGCATAGGGATGCACAACCTTGCCGTCATCGGTGACGTAAAAATCATGATAGGTATCGGAACCAGAGGTGCGGGCATCCCAGAAGGTCAACGGGCGCAGCACTTCTTCCCAGTCGCGGGCGAAATAGGGCACTTCGTCTTTCTTGCCGTTTCCGTTCGGGTCCTGGTCACGGAAAGCCACCAACACGTCATAAAGCTCGTCGATGTTGTCGGGCTGCTTCAGGCCCAGCTTGTCGAGCCAATCCTGACGGATATACCACGCCCGGCCATATTTGCCGTCGGGCAGATAGGGGATGTAATAATAGTTGCCATCATAGGCCGAGATCGCCTCTTGCAGGCCCGGATGCTCGTCCCAGAATTTCTTGATGTTCGGCGCATGCTCTTCCACCAGCTCGTTCAGCGGCAGGAAGGCACCTTCAGGACCATATTGGTTGACCGGCTGCTGGATGCGGTTGCCGCCAACGATATCGGGCAGGTCACCCGTGGCCAGCAACAGGTTCATCGCCTCGTTATTGTCCTTGGTGTTACGGCCCGATGTCTTGTCGATCAGGTGGATATTCGTCCGCTCGCGTGTGACTTCTTCAACCGGATAGATCTTGGTAGTGTCGCCGCCGGGGCCATAGCCTTGGGCGCGCGGCCAATGCATGTGGATGGTCAGTTCCAGCGGCTTGTCAACGATCGGCAGCGCAAGTTCTTGCGCAAAGGCCGGTGCTGACAGAGCCGTGGTGCCAAGAATGGCGAGCGCTAATGGTAGTTTCCGCATTATGGTATCCTCCCTTGATGCGATGTTCTGGTTCATTCTTTGACCCCACCCAACAGGATACCTTTGGAGAAGTATTTCTGAAGGAACGGGTAAATCAGCAGGATCGGGATGATCGAGCAGACAATGATGGCGGCGCTGACCGTCTCGAACGAATAGGCTGCGGTCAGCAGGCTGGTGGCGAATTCCTCGTCATCGCTCAACTCGGCGATGACCTTGCGCAGATAGACCTGGAGCGGGATCTTGCTGTCGTCCTGCAGCAAGACCATCGCCCAGAAAAACCCGTTCCAGCGCGACACGACGCAGAACAGCGCGACCGTGGCAATCGCAGGCTTGGACAGCGGCAGATACACTTTCCACAGCACCTGAAACTCATTCGCGCCATCCATCCGCGCCGCTTCCTCAAAGCTCTGCGGGATGCCTTCAAAGAAGTTGCGCAGCAGGATGATGTTGAAGCCGTTGACCGCAAAGCCGATGATGATGCCGAAATAGCTGTCCAGCAGGCCCAGATCGCGCATGTTCAGGAAGAACGGGATCATCCCCGCGTGGAACCACATGGTAAAGGCCACCATCAAGTTCCAGAACCGCCGCCCGTAAAGCTGAGGGCGCGACAAGGCATAAGCGCCGGGGATGATGAACGCGAGGCTCATCAACGTGCCGCCGATGGTATAGATGAAGGTGTTCTTGTAGCTGTTCCAGAACTGCGGTTCTGACAACACCTGCTTATAGGCCTCCAGCGTGAAGCCAACAGGCGTCAGCACCACATTCCCCGCCCGCGCCTCGAACCCGGTACTCATCGACAGGGATGCGATGTAGATAAACGGGTACAGCGTAGACAGAGTGAAAATCGCCAGCAGCACCATGTTCAGGATGACGAACAGCCTGTCGCCCCGTGAATAGAGATTCATGTTGGTCATGACCGTATCCTCCTCACCACAGGGATGTGCGCGAGTAGCGCTTCGAGATCGTGTTCGCCGACATCACCAGAACGAAGGCCACCACCGCGTTGAACAGGCCCGCCGCACCGGCCAGATCATATTGGCCGCCCTGGATGCCCTGACGATAGATGAAGGTGTTGACCACATCCGCCGTCTCATAGGTCGCGGGCTGATAGAGCAGGATGATCATTTCGAATGACACTTCCAGCATGTTCCCGATGCGGATGATCAGCATGATGATGATCGTCGGCATGATCGACGGAATTGTGATTTTCCACATCATCTGCCAACGGCTTGCCCCATCGACAACCGCGCTTTCATACAGGGTCGGCGATACGCCAGCGATAGCCGCCAGATAGACGATCGACTGGAAACCGGCCTCCTGCCAGATGCTCGTTCCGACGAAAATCGGGCGGAACCATTCAGGCTTTGTCAGGAAGTAGACGGAGTCATAGCCAAACCAGCCAAGGATCGTGTTGACGATACCGGCAGAGGGCGAAAATGCCGTGATCACGATACCTGCAATAATCACCGAACTGATGAAATGCGGCAGGTAAACGATGGTCTGTGCCGTGTTCTTGAACCATTTGTTCAGCACTTCATTGAACATCAGTGCCAGAATGATCGGCATCGGAAAGCCGAAAATCAGGCTTAGCATGCTGATGTAAATGGTGTTTTTCAGCGCGCGCAGGAACTGGTCATTCCCGAACAGCGTCTCGAAATGCTCCAACCCGACCCAGGGGCTATTCGCAATCCCGCGGAACACGCTGTAATCCTTGAAGGCGATCTGCAGCCCGTACATCGGCTTGTACAAAAACACCAAAAGCCAGAGGATCGTCGGAATAAGCATCACATAAAGCTGCCATTCCCGGCGCAAGTGCTCCCCGACCCGTTGGAACTTGCTGCGCTCCGGCGCGCGCACGCCGCCTTGGGCAGCGACGACGACCTCAGGCGAAGAGGTGCCCGACTTTTCGACCGGCCCGCTCATTCGACACGCGTCTGGCCGGAAAGGGCCATACCCGTTTTTGCGTCAAAGACCTTGATCAGTTCGGGCGCGGCGGTAAAGCCTTTCACATCGTCAAGCTTGTTGATGTTGCCCAGTGTTTCGGTACGGATCACAAAGGGCTCGCCACCGATCGACATATGCAAAAGCGCTTCGGAACCGAGGGTTTCCACCAGATCCAACTCGCCCATTACGGCGCCATCCTGTGGCGCTGTGACGATCTGCGCGTATTCGGGGCGCACGCCGACGATCACCTCGCGCCCGACGGCATTCTGCAAGCCGGGCAAGGGGGCCAGCGCAATCTTTTGCCCGCCGATATCTGCCGCAGGGCCAGTGCCGCCGTCCACGATCTTGCCTTTGATCTGGTTCATTGGCGGCGCCCCAAGGAACCCGGCCACGAAAGCGTTAACAGGGTTCAGGAACAGCTCCATCGGGCTGCCGATCTGCTCAATCCGGCCATCATGCATAACCACGATCCGGTCGGCCAAAGTCATCGCCTCTACCTGATCATGCGTCACATAGATGCTGGTCACACCAAGACGCTTGTGCAGGCGCTTGATCTCGGCGCGCATCTGGGTCCGCAACTTGGCGTCAAGGTTGGACAAGGGTTCGTCGAACAGGAAAACCTTGGGGCGGCGCACAATGGCGCGGCCCATGGCGACACGCTGGCGCTGACCGCCAGAAAGATCCGCGGGGCGACGCTCCAGATAATCACGCAGGCCAAGGATACCGCTGACTTCTTCAACCGCAGCTTCGATCTCTTGCTTGCCTTCCTTGCGGATGCGCAGACCAAAGGCGATATTTTCCGCCACGTTCAGATGCGGGTAAAGGGCATAGTTCTGGAACACCATCGCCACATCGCGATCTTTCGGTGCAACACGGTTCATCACGCGGCCATCAATCGTCAACTCACCGCCCGAGATTTCTTCAAGCCCTGCAATCATGCGCAGGGTTGTGGATTTGCCGCAGCCAGACGGGCCGACCAGCACCACAAATTCCTTTTCCTGAACCTCAAGATCAATCCCGTGGACAACCTGTGCCGCCCCATAGGCTTTCACGATGCTCTTCAATACAACGCCAGACATGACCCCTCCCTGAAACTTTGCGTGCTTTCGCCCCTCGCAAAACCAACACAACCTGCGACCGAAAAGCGGGGCAGATGATTCGTCTTGGCTTGAGTGGTATACTAGTCTAAAAATTCTAGTATACTAGTATTGATTTTAGAAATTTCTGGCTGTCTACTCGTTTTCAATCGCAATGGAATGAGTCGTGAAAACCAGTGAGCCAACCCTACCGCCGACCGGCCGCTACGCTGCCAGGCATATTGCCCTGATGCAGCGCCACTCTCCTATGGGTTGTCATGCTGCGGCGCGGGTCGCCCTGGCGAATGCGGTGAAACACCCGAATTCCATGCCTGACTGTGCCCGAGAGGCCGCAAACCCCTTAATTTCAAGCGGTCCAATGCGGTCAACCTGCCAGACGGGGCTGGCAAATGAACACTCTGTCCTTTACTCCTGCAGCGAAACGAAGAGGTAGAAGATGCCGTCACTAGCCCAAACGAAAGATCGCAGGACCAGTGTGGATGTCGTTTTTGACCACCTTCAAAAGGCAATCACCACGCTTGAATTGCTGCCGGGTGACAAAATCTCCGAGGCGGATATTGCCGCGCAGTTCGGCGTATCGCGCCAGCCCGTGCGCGATGCATTCAGTCGCTTGCAGAACCTCGACCTGCTGGTGATCCGCCCGCAAAAGGCAACCGAGGTCAAACGGTTCTCGCTGCGTGAGGTCACCAAATCCCGTTTCGTGCGGGCCAGCGTTGAAGCAGAGGTTCTGCGCCGCGCCGCCAAAGCCGCAACACCTGCCGACGGCAAAGTGCTCGATACCCTGCTCGCCGAACAGGCGGACATTGTGGCGAACGGCAACTATGAGGAATTCGGCAAGCTGGATTACATCTTCCATCAAGAGCTGTGCCGCATTGCAGGTGTTGATTTTGCCTTTGAGGTGATCGCCTTTGAAAAGGCGAATGTCGATCGGCTGTGCATGCTCAGCCTGTCAAAAGAAGACCGGATGCCGCAACTGCTGGAAGATCACCACGCTATCGCGGACCGGATCATGGCAGGCGATCCGGACGGTGCGGTTGATGCGGGCATGATCCACCTGTCGCGGCTCGACGCGACGATTGAATCGATCTTCAAACTCAACCCCGAGTATTTCGACGATTGAGGCGCTGCCTCAGTTGTTCTGAACCTCGGCCCGTTTCCAATCGCCTTTGAAAAGGCGGCGATGGAACAGCGGAAACTTGACCAGCTCTTCCATCAGGTAAAGGGCAAACACCCAGCCGACCGAAAGCTGAAGCACCAGCACAAACAGCACCGTCATCGGCACCTTGAAGACCCATTGCCCCACGATAAACGTGTTCATAACGCTCAGCGTGTCGCCCGCCGCGCGAAGGGTTTGGCCGCACATGGCATTTGACCCTTTCGGGAAAGGCATCAAAAGCAGCGAGGGAAGGAACAGCATCAGCGCCGCTTGCGTTTCGGCATCCAGGTCATCATAGATCCACGGCGACGCAAGGCACAGGATAAGATAGGCCAGCGCAACGAAGCCCGCCGCGCCAAAGGCAACCCGCCACGCCCGGCTCAAAAAGCTGTCGAGCGTCTTTTCATCCGCTCCGGCCCCCAACATCTGCGCAATGACAATTCCGGCGGCCTGCGCCCAGCTCATCCCGAAGGTGCCAGCAACCTGCACCCATGGCGTGATCAGCGAGATGGCCGCAAAGTCATTCACGCTCATCCTTGCATAGATCAGCACACAGACTTGCGTGCCGAAAGTCATGCTCAGAAACGTCCCGGCAATGGGCCAGGAAAAGGACAGATGACGCTTCAGCGCGGCAAGGAAACTGTCACGCGCCCATCCGGCAACGTCCAGAAACATCCGGTGGAGCCGATGAAACTGCAGCGCCAGAAACGCCGCTCGCATCAAGGAGGCAACGGCGCTGCCATAAGCCGCGCCGACAACGCCGAGTTCCGGCGCGCCATAAAGCCCGTTGATCAGCACCACGCTGACCACGACATTGATCGGCATGGCAATGAGATAACTGTAGAATGTGATCTTGGTCTTGCCGCATCCGTTGAAAAAGCTGCCAAGGCATTGACCAATCGCTTCGGCAAAAACCACCAGCAGAAAGACGTGAAGATAGGCCTGCGCCTGTTCCGCAATCCATGCGGTCTTGGCAGAGCTTTCGATGATTCCCCCGCCAAAGATCATCACAAAAACCACCCCCAGCAGCACCGAGCCGAGATTGACAGCAAGCCCGCAATAAAAGGCGGTTTTCAGCCCCACCGCACCCGAGGCCCCGAAAGACTGCGCAATCCGGATCTGGGTCGCGTTGGAGAATGCAAAAAGGATGCCAAGCAGAAGGCCAGCCATCGCCCCCGCAATACCCATCGCGGCCAGCGCCTCTTCACCCAAGGATGAGATCAGATAGGCGTCGATAACAATAATGCCGTGCAACATCAGCGCTTTGAAGGCAAGCGGCCAGGCTATGTTGAAGACATCTCTTTGTGTCGGTGCAATCGCATCGCGCATTTGGAACCTATGAGGTGAATCTGCCCGAACCGGTTTGCGGGGGCGTCTTGACGACTAGCATACCAGAGTGATTTCCGGCTGCATCCAGATAATGACCTGCACGGCCAAAATATGCCCTTTCAGAACCGCTTGTTTTATATGCGCAAAATGCAGCCTGCCGCTCAACATATAGTCACATGCGAATATAACGCTGAAAACATTATGAAAATCTCGGTCCTTCTTGACTTAAATCAACGCACCCAAACCGAAGACCCGCCAAAAGCAGGGCATGAAATCTGTAATCAGACATCTTGCCCATATGGTTTTGTGCCTTGCCGTCGCGCTTTTCGCGGCGAACGGTCCGGCTGAATCCCGTGGCACGGCAATGGTGATCTGTGCCGATGGCGTGGCCGAAACGATCTATCTCGATGCCGATGGCACACCGATAGAGCCGGGAACGGAATGCTGCGATTGCCACGATTGCAATATGCCGAACCTGATCGCCATCCTTGCGGATCGCAGTGATCAGGCAATGTCCTACCCCTTGCGTCTTTCCGCGACGATGGACCCGGTCGCACGGATTTTTGTTTCTGACATATCCCGCCCCATGCCGCGCGGCCCCCCGCTCCCGCAGGTGGCAGCAAATGCGCGCGCATGGCGAGTATGTGTCCCGGTGACACTCGACCGATCCGAAGTGTTACCCGGAGACTATTCGCAATGTGGCGGGGCCCTCTTCCAAGGACTCCTGACATGAAGCCGCTGCGCTCCCTGACAACAACTCTTGCGACCCTTGTTCTTGCGCTGCTGCTCGCACTGCCAGCACAGGCGCAGCCGATTCTTGCGGAATATCTGACAAAAATTACCGCCGGCGATCTGGTCGAGGGCGCAGATGCTTTCGGCCCTATCC
>JBFHGI010000023.1:0-11688 GCA_041583175.1 Pseudorhodobacter sp.
ATCACAGCGGCCAGCAAGGTGCCACGCAAAGACCCCAAGCCGCCGATAATCACGACGATGAACGACAGAAGCAGCGGGTCATGGCCCATCAGGTAATGGGCCTGCTGGATTGGTACGATCAGCACAGCGGCAATCGCTGCAAGCCCCGCGCCTAGGGCGAATACAGCGGCATAGACCCTGTCCACATTGATCCCGAAGGCGCGGGCGGTGTTCCGGTCCAACTGGGTCGCGCGCATGATCAACCCGGCGCGCGTGCGCGTCATCAACAGCCAGACCGCAACCAGAAGCACAACAGCCGCGATAACCACGGCGATCTTGTAACCGGAATAGCCGAACCACGGCAGTTGGAGGCGCAGGTTGAACGGTGCCTCGACCGGGCGCGCATCGGGGCCATAAAAGCTCAGCGCCGCCTGTTGGAAAATATAGGAAAGCCCGATGGTCGCAACGATGGTCGCCTCCGGGTCATAGTTCAACCGCTTCAGGATCAGCGTATCCGACAGCGCGGCAATGCCGCCCACGACCAGCGGGCAGATCACCAAAGCCGCGGCAAAGGCTACGGCAGGCGGGCCGGGGATGTAATGGGTGACAAACCACGCCACGACCGCGCCCAGCATGAAAAACTCGCCATGTGCCACGTTCACTACGCGCATTACGCCAAAGACCAATGACAGCCCGACGGCGGTTAACGCCAAGACGGCAGCCATCACGGTGCCTTCCATCAGCGCCAGCAAAAGATAGGGGCCGAAATCCATTCAGACGTGCCTGTATTTCATCTTGGTCCAAATACCTCGGGGGTGAGCCGCAACGCGGCGAGGGGGCAGCGCCCCCTCCCCTTCACGTCTCTCAAAACGACATCGCGGTGTAATCGACATCGCTTTCATACATCGTTTCTTCAATCGTGGTCTGGTGTACCCGCACCAGTTTCCCCCCTTCGACCTTGGAAATGAACTGACGTCCGAAGACCTGATGCAGCTTGCCGTTGAAGATCTTGTCGCCTTGCGGATGCGCTTGGCTTGCGGGCAGGTCGGTCATTGCCTCGATGGCCTCGACCAGTTTCTGGCGGTCGCCGGTACCCTGATAGCCCGCGGCCTCCATCCCGGCCTTGATCATGAACAGCGTCTCCCATGTCGAGAACATATGCGCATAGGTGGAAATGTCCTTGGCATCCGACACCGAGGCGCCGTTGTCATCGACACCCACTGCCGCGCGGTAGAAGGTTTCATGCTCCGATGCGTCGGCCTGTTTCACGCGGCAATGGCCTTCCCAGAAATGGGTGCCTTCCAGAAACTCCAGACCGGGGGCGGCGATATCAACCGCCTCGAGGCTGTCAATGAAGCCAAAAATCTCGGGCCGTGCGCCGGTGCCGTAAAACTCGCCCAGTTCTTTCACAAAAGTCAGAACGGCGGGGCCGACCATGACGTGATAGAGCACATCGGTATCACGCGGGATTTGCGGCAGGTAACGGGTGAAGCTGGTTTCGGTCGGCGGAACGGCGATATGTTTGATCACCTCGCCGCCCTGTGCCTCGATCGCGGCGGTAAAGTAATCGCGGTGGTCATGGCCGAAGGCATAGTCGGGGAAGACCATCGTCACCTTCTTGCCCAGATTATTCGCAACCCAAGGCGCCATCGAGGACACCTGCGCGCGCACATCTGTGATTGCCGGTTGCATCGTCCAGCGGTTCAGCGTGCCGCTGGCAACGTGGAAGCCTTCGGAGCAAACCAGATAGGGTACTTTCAACTCCCCCGCACGCGGGGCAGAGCCGATGACGACATGGCTGAACAGCGGCCCAAAGATCGCGTCACATCCGGCTTGCGAGGCCAGCTTTTCCACCACTTCCGCGCCGCGCTTCGGGTCGGTCCCGTCATCTTCAAAGATCACCTCGACCGGACGGCCATTGATGCCGCCTTGCTCGTTCAGCACTTTCAGGGCGGCTTGGGTGGTGCGTTCGTACCAGCGGCCATAGGCGGCCCCGATGCCTGTGCGGTGCAACTGGAACCCCAGCTTGATCGGCGCAGAGGATTGCGCCTGCACAAATCCGGGCAGGGCCAGTGCCGATGCCGTGGCTGCCATGCCTTTCAGCAGGCTGCGGCGGGAGGGGGTCATTCCGATCAGTTTCGACATGTCACTATCCTCTGTCTGTTGTGGGGGCCTTTTGTCGCTTTGGCCTTTTGGGGAAGAATGTAGCTAAGTGATCCTTTTGTCTATGGTTTTGGCAGCTATCCTCCGGGCGAGGCCAGTAGCCAGAGCCCTAGAACGGTATAGGCCACCATCAGCGCCGTCAGGGGGAAATGCGCGCGGGCCTGCACGCCTTCGGGTGTCAGCCGCAGCGCAAGGATCACCGCAAGGATATGGGCGCCAAGGATCAGCGTGAATTGCGTATTCCAGATCAGCGTCATGGCCCAGCGGTCTGTCAAAAACCCCATCGACACATAAAACGGCGGCAGGCCCAGAAAATCATCGCCGCGAAACAGCGGGTCGTTCAGCGCGGCCAGCGTGTATTGCCCGGCGGTCAGCAGCGTGGTCAGGTAATGCGCGGCGTGATAGCCCGCCGAAATCGCCAGAAAGGACAGCATGACAGGCATGAGATCGGGGCGTTTTTCGGAGGGCATAGCCCCGCCCGCAAAGGCGAGCGTGGGGCGCGATTGCAGCAGCGGGCCAAGGCGCAGCGCGGCCAGAATGGTTGTGGCCGTCAGCGCCCAGGTTGCCAAAAGGCCAAAGCTGTTGATCCCGATCACGGCAGAGCGGCCGGTGAACTCCAACGGGTTTTCCCCGATCAGGCCCATATACCAGAACGTCTCGCGCAGCCCGTCAAAGGTTAGCCCGGCCAGCGACAAGGTAACAAAAGCGATGGCCGAGGGCGACAGCGGCGGCATATGCAGCACTTGTGTTCCCGGCCAGCCGTATTTCACGGTGGCGCGCGTGTCCTCCCGTTCCAGCCAGAAGGGGGCGATCTTGGCCAGAAAGCCGAAATAGACGGTCAGAAACTCTCCCTGTTCCAGCCAATCCTCGCCTTCCAAGACGCCAAGGGCAAAGATCACGGCCCAATAGATCAGCGCGGCGGTGGCAAGGGTTTGCGGATCATCCGGCGACATGGAGACGATGTAGAACCAGAAAAAACCGAACAGGCCCAGCACGGCGGGCCAATGCCCAAGGCGGCCAAGGCCGATGCCGGTGCTGCGGCCCAGCAATTGCCGCGTCAGGCGGATCGGGGCTGTCCATGGGTTTACTGCGCGCCACAGGTTGCCAAAGATCATGCAGCCCATCGGCAGGGCCACCCAAACCACGGTCCAGATGGTCAGGGTAAGCAAGTTGTGCATCGGATCGCGCGCACCGATAAAGCCGATCAGGACGAGCGCCAGAAACAAGATCCAAGCGGCATAGCTGCTGACCATCGTCGGCAGAAGCGCGCGGCGGCGCAGCAACATCCGCGACTCCATCCGGGGCAGAAGGTTCGGGCTGGCGGCCAGAAGCCCGGTCACCGCGACTGTGGCCGCAGCGCCTGCCATGTAATAGCCGGTTGGCAGCGTCATGATGATGGAAGGGGGCAAGGCGCAGGCCAGCGCCGTCCCCGGCAAAAGCAGCGATATGACCGCTGCGCGCTTCATCAGCGCAGCCCGTCCTCGCCCTTCACATCCGCGAGTTCCAGCCCACCCATGCGCGAATGCACCCGCGCGCCGCGGGCCATGCACAGGATGAAGGCAATCTCGTCCTCGCGCGGGGCGTCGGTGACAGAGACGGTAAAGGCATCGAAATGGCCGCGCACATAGGCGGCGTTGATATGGCCCAGCGGCACGTCAAGGCTGGCGCCCATCGCGGCCACTTTCATTGCAGAGGGCACGATGGCGCGGCTGGTGCCAAGACGTTCGCGCATGGCATAGCCGCCGGGCAGATGCCACAACGCGCCATGTTCGATCTCTCCCTTAGCGCCGACAATGGCACCTTTGCCGTAACCGTCGATCCCGTCGCGCCCGCCCATGGCCGCGATCAACCGGTCGGTCAGCATCAGCCCAAGGGGTTTGAGATCCTCCATCGCGGGTTGCAGCTCGGGTTCGTAGCGGCCCGCAAAAGGGTTCTTGACCACGGCAACAATGGCTCCGCGGTTGCGCGGCGTTGCGGCGGTGGGGCCACCTTCGTGATAGGTTTCATCCAACAGGATCTGGATCTTGCGTAGCGTGAAATCAGACAAAGGCAGGCTCCTTTTCAAGGCCAAGACAGCCAATGGTTCGGGATTGAGAGTGCAGGAAAAGTGCGGCCCCCGCAAGCAGGCCCTGTGCGGCATAGGCCCGTGCGCAGGCCTCGCCCGCGGTCAGGGCCTGCACCACTTCGGCAGGCTTTAGGGGGCCGAGAGCTGTGGTGACAAGCCGGTCGCCCAGGTCGCTGTCGGCTTGCAACTGGCGGGCGGGTTGGCGCGTGATTGCGGGATGGTCGGGCAGGTCCACGGCATTGGCAACCATGGTGGCGGCGGCATCGGCCATCGCCGCGCTGCGGGCAACCACGGTCACGGCATCGGCAATCCCGAAGGAAAAGCTGCGCCCGCCGCGCCCGGATGTGGCGATGCCGCCAATGCCATCACCATGTCGCAACACAACGCGCCCGCCGCCTGCCATGGCCGCCGTCAGGCTGTGGCCGGGGGCCAGATGCAGCGCGATATCGCCGCCATTGTTCACATAGGCCCGGTCGAGCGCGGTGCCGTGGCACATCGCGGCCAACACTGCGTCGGCCACCGCCCCCGCTACGGCTGCCATCGGCGTGATGAAATCGGGGCGAAACGGGGCCACTGCCGCCGCCATCGCCTGTGCAACCGGGTCGGTGAACGGGTGTGCGTCCGGGCTACGCAATCGGGGCAGTTCCGATACCAACCCTTCGAGCAGCCCCTTGAACCGCGCCACGGCTTGGCGCTGGGCCTGTTCTGCCGCATCACCCTCGGCCCAGAGGATCAGGTCAATCGGCCCGTGGTGCAAATGCACCCGACCACCGGAAAGGGGCGTTTCCTGTATCATGCGCCCCTCGATCGGATGCCGGAACGCGGCGTCCCGATTTCATCTTGGCAAAAATACCTGAAATCCTCCGGCGTCATTTCAGCGGCTCCTTTTGGGGGATGAGCCTTGCGGCGGTTGGGTATTCGCCACCTTCCTGCATCATGGCGGGCAGCGATGTGATGGCCCCTGCATGGCCACCCATGGCAAGGTAATCCGTGCGGGGCAGCGTAAATTCCAGCGGGGCCACCAGCGCGGGGGTGGGCACATATCCAAAGGCCCCAGCGGGGAGTCGGGTGACATCGACCATGAATGTGATGCCGCCGCCGGGCCAGATATAGCATTCCGCCCCGCCAGAGGTCAGCCGCGTCTGGCGGGCTTGGACCGAACGCGTCAGTCGCACGGGGTTTTGTGTGACGCCGGCCCGAAGGGATCCCCCAGCGCCGCCCATGAACAGGACGGTGCAAAGGGAAGGCTCGCAATTCTCGTCGATCAGCCGCACCGAGGGCATCAGTGCGTCGGGGATCGGTTTGGGCTGCGGGGTCAGGGTTTCGTCCAGCTCGTAATAGGCAAACTCTTCGCCGGTGGTGGAGACCATGAGCAGCCGCAGGCCGGCCCGCGCGCCTTTCTTTGGGTTCCACGGTCCGAGTATATCCAGCGGGTCGTGGATTGTGGTGCCGCCCCAGCCAAGGCCCGGTTCGGAGACACGGAAATAGCGGCCGGGGGTGGACCGGCGGCCAAGAATCTTGATACCGGTATCTTCCCAACCCAGAACTTTGCCCGCTTGGTGTTCGGACACGACGCCGGTGATATGGTCATCGACCACGACCACCTCATCCACCAGCCCGCGCCATTGGTCGGCGAACATGCCGATAGTGGCAGACCCGCAGCCCACCCGCATCCGGTTCTCAACCCGGCCATCGACGATGGGGGGGCGGCCTGCCTGCACGGTGACGGTGCTGCCCTGTTCGATGGTCAGTTCCACCGCCTCGCCGTTGCACAGGGCCAGAAGGGTGGCGCAGGTGACACGGCCTTCGGATTTCTCGCCGCCTGTCAGGTGGTGGACCCCGCCGAGCGAGAGCATCTGGCTGCCATATTCGGCGGTGGTGACATGGCCGATCGCTTCGCCATTCGCACGGACGGTTGCTGCTTCGGGGCCAAGGAAGCGATCGGTGTCAATTTTCACCTTCACGCCGCAATAGGAAAAAATCGCCTCGGTCACGACGGTGACCATATCCGCCCCGTCGACTTCCGAGCCAATGATGAAAGGGGCGGGTTTGTAATCGGGGTAGGTGGTGCCAGAGCCGATGCCGGTGATTTTGGTATCCTCCGGGAAGGGCTCACCGTTCCAATCGCGGGCGGCGAAGGGGACGACGCGCCCGCCATCGCGCAGGGTTTTCGAGAGCAGGACGACGGGATCAGTGCGGATGATGCGGCCTGCCTCATTGGCGTAGCGGTCGCAGGCCCCGGTTTGACCCGGTGCGATGTAGCACATGACGGGGCAGGCATCGCAGCGGATTTTGTCGGACGTTGTCATGGTGTGTGTGGGTCCGGTTGAGGGGAAGGGGGCATTCTGCCCCCTCGGCCTTTGGCCTCACCCCCTGAGGATATTTTTGACCAGATGAAAGCCGGGGTCATGCTTTGGCCTTTTCTATTGCGGCGAGGATGCGGTGGGGCAGCGCGGGGAGGCGGGTGATTTCTGCCCCTGTGGCGTGGCGGATGGCGTTGAGGATGGCGGGGGCGGTGGGGATCAGGACATGTTCGCCCAGGCCTTTGGCGCCGAAGGGGCCGTGGGCATCGGGGATCTCGATCAGCAGGCTTTCGATTTCTGGCACATCGCCTGTGGTCGGGATCAGGTAGTCATGCAGGTTCTCGGTGCGGCCGGGGAGGTATTCTTCCATCAGGGCGAGGCCGATGCCTTGGGCGATGCCGCCTTCGATCTGGCCGGTGGCGAGCAGGGGGTTGATGGTGCGGCCAAGGTCATGTGCGGCGGTGATCTTGTGGAGCCTCACGGTGCCGAGTTTTGGGTCTACGTCCAGTTCCACCATTTGTGCGCCGAAGCCATAGACGGCATATGGCGTGCCTTGGCCGTTTTCATCGAGGCCGGTTGTCGGAGGGTCGTAGGTTTCTTCGGCCATCAGGGCATAGCCGAGCGGGTTGGCGGGCAGGGTGGCCAGCGACAGAGTGGCGGTTTGGGTGCCTTCGGTTGCGGTGAGTGTGCTGCCGCTTAGGGCCAGTTCTGCGGCGTCGCCCATGTTCAGGCGGCGCAGAATATCGGCGCGTAAGGCGGTGCCTGCGGCTTGTGCGGCGCGGCCTGTGACATAGGTTTGGCGGCTGGCCGAGGTTTTGCCGCCATCGGGTGTCAGGAACGTATCAGGCCCGATCAGGTGGAATTGTGCCAGTGGCAGGCCCAGCGCATCGGCGGCGATTTGGGTAATGACAGTGTTGGAGCCTTGGCCGATATCGGTAGCCCCTTGGTGCAGCATCAGTTTGCCTTTGGGTGTGATGCCGAGTCGGATGGTTGAAGGGTTCGGCAGGCCGGTATTGCCGCAGCCGTACCAGCAGGACGCAAGGCCCACGCCGCGCTGTGGGGTCTTTTGCGCTGCCAGAAGGGCGCGTTGCCAGTGGGGGCGCAGCGCAGCGAGGCAATCCGCGATGCCAGCGGCTTGCATCTGTTGGCCGGTGACGCTGGTTTGGCCGTTGCGCAGGGCGTTGAGGAGGCGAAATTCCAGCCGGTCGATACCCGCCTGATCGGCGAGCTTGTCGTAGATGGTTTCCTGCCAGATCGCGGCCTGTGGCACGCCGAAGCCGCGGAACGCGCCGGCGATGGGGTTGTTGGTGTGGACGGCATGCGCTTCTGCCCGGTAATGCGGGGTGAAATAGGGGCCGGAAGCGTGGACCGGTACGCGGTTGGCAACCGTGGGGCCCCAGCTCGCATAGGCCCCGGTGTCGAAGATGCCATCGAATTCCAGCCCCGTGATCCGGCCTTCGGCGTCGCAGCCGATGCGGCCTGTCATTTGCGCGGGGTGGCGTTTGGTGGTGGAGGCCATGCTTTCGGCGCGCGTATAGGTCATGCGGCAGGGGCGGCCGGTTTTCAGTGTCACCAGCCCGATCAAGGGTTGCAAGGACACGTCGAGTTTGGAGCCGAAGCCGCCGCCCACCGCAGAAGGGATGATGCGCAGACGGTCGTGGGGCAGGCCGAGGACGGCGGCGGTATCATCGCGGTCCATGATCGGGGCTTGGGTGCAGGCGCGGATGACGAGCACGTCGCCGTCCATCCATGCGGCGCCTGCCTCGGGTTCGATGTAGGCATGTTCGACGAAGGCGGTTTCGATGGTGGCCTCGGCGATATGGGCGGAGGCCGCTAGGGCTGCCGCCGCATCGCCGCGCTGTACCCGGCCTTTGATCAGGGTGTTGTCGGGGCGGGTTTCGTGCAGGCGCGGGGCGCTTGGGGCCATTGCCTCGGCGGGGGATTGGAGGGCTTCTTGGAGAGTCCATTCGACAGGGAAATCCTGCAGGTCTGGTGGCGGGGTGCCGTCATCCTCATAGGCGATCAGGGCAATGGCCTCACCGCGCAGGCGGACATGGGTTTCCGCGAGGGCCGGTTGATCGGCATAGGGGGGAATGGCGCCGAAGCGGTTGATGCCGGGGATATCGGCAGCGGTAAACACCAGCGCGCCATTCGCCTTTGCCCAAGCCGCCGTATCGCCAAGGGTGAAGCGGGCGGATGCGTGGGGGGAGCGGATGGCCTTTACCACCAGCCCGCCGCTGTGCCACAGGTCCGCGCCGAAGATATCGCCTGCGGTTTTCGCGGCCCCGTCCAGACGGAGCGCTGCGGCGCCGACGGCTTGGCCCGCTGCGGGGGGCGGCGGTTCGGGTGTCGGGTTGGTATCGCAAACCGCAGCGATGATCTTGGTATAGCCCGTGCAGCGGCAGAGCACGCCGCCCAGCGCGGTTCTGGCTTGCTGAGGTGTCGGGTTCGGAGTCTCCGCCAGCAGACTGGTCGCGGCCATCAGCATGCCGGGGGTGCAGATGCCGCATTGGGCGGCCCCGTGGCGGTGAAAGGCGGCGCGCAGCTTGGTGAGCGTTTCGCTCTGCGCCTCTATCGTTTGCACGGATTGGCCTTGGACGCGGGCCGCAGGTGTGAGGCATGCGCAGACCTGTGCGCCATTGACCAGCACAGTGCATGCGCCACAATCGCCTGCATCACAGCCCACCTTTGTGCCGCGCAGGCCCAGTTTCTCGCGCAGCAGGTCCGAGAGGCGGAGACTGCCGGATGCCTCGGCCGTGACGGGTGTGCCGTTGAGCGTGAAAGAAAGGGTCATCCGAGGGCCTGACAGGTTAGGGTTGTGGCGCGTTGCAGCAATTCTGTCGCGGCGATGTGGCGATAGGCGGCGCTGGCGCGCAGGTCATCCATTGGGGAAAGCGCTGCCGCCACATCTGCCGCAGTGATGGCGGAGGCGGCCGCAGCAAGCGGCTGGCCGAGCAGGGCTGCTTCGGCCTTCGGGACGCGCTGGGCGGTGGCGGAACATGCGCCGACGGCCAGTGCCGCATGGGTAATCCGGCCATTGGCGACGGAAAGACGCACGGCGACCATAGCGATGGAGATCACCAGATAGGCCCGCGCGCCGAGTTTCAGAAACTCCGATGCGCCGGACAGGCTGGCATCGGGGATGAGGATTGCGGTCATTACTTCTGCCGGATGCAATGCCGTTTTGCGTGGACCGATCAGGAAATCGGCAAGGGGCAGGATGCGGCTGCCCGCAGCGCTGCGCAGTTCGACTTGCGCGTCAACGGCCAGCAAGGGCGGCACCCCATCAGCAGCGGGAGAGGCGTTGCACAGATTGCCGCCAATCGTGCCCGCGTTCTGGATCTGGCGTCCGCCGACTTCGGCTGCGGCCTGTTGCAACGCGCGCAATGCGGGCGGCAGGGGTGTTCGGGCGATGTCTGTCCAGGTGGTGCAGGCACCGATGCGCAGGCCTTTGGGTGTCGCCTCGATACCGCGCAGGGCAGGGATGGCCGTCAGGTCCAGCACATCGTCCGCAAGGGTGGCGTTCTGCGTGGCGGGGTAGATATCGGTGCCGCCTGCCAGCAGTTTCCACGCGCCTCGGTCGAGTTGCGAAAGCGCATCATCAAGATCAGCTGGACGCAGATAAGCGGTCATTCGGTGTCTCGCGGTTCGGGGCGCCAAACAGGGTGCAATTCGTTTGCATACAAACACTGTGCTGCCGAAGCCTGCCTTCTGTCAACGCTGTTGCGTGATGCGGTGGGGGTCGCTATGCCAAAAGGGTGGAACGGAACAAACTGCAACCAGTGCTGCCGGAAACGGCTGGCTATCGTCTGGATGACCAGATCGGATATGTGCTGCGAAAGGTAACGCAGCGGCATCTTTCGATCTTTTCCGAGAACATCCCCGAGGTGACGACAACGCAATTTGCGGTGCTCGCACGGTTGGCGGAATTGGGGCCGCAATCGCAAAACCTGTTGGGGCGGGCGACGGCGATGGACGGGGCCACCATCAAAGGGGTGGTAGACCGGCTGGCGCGTCTGGGGCTGGTTGAAACCGCGCCCGATGCCCAAGACCGGCGGCGTTTGTCGGTGTGCCTGTCTGCGGCGGGTCTGGCGCTGTTCCAGAGCCGCGTGGGGGATGCGCAGGGCATCTCGGACAAAACCGTCGCGCCGCTGAGCGCGGCAGAGCGCGTGCAGCTTTTGGCGCTTCTGAATAAATTGACCTGACGGTCAGTTTGTCATTCTTTTGTTACAAAATGAGTTGCAAGGTCGGCGCGAGCGATGCAACCTTGCGTCATAAGAATAGAAAAATCCTAACTTCCTGGGAGGGAATCATGCGTAATTATACTCTCGCTGCGTCCGTTTTGGCCCTTGCAACGGGTCTGTCGGCAACCGGCGCGATGGCCGCTGGCAAGCTTAACCTGTATTGCTCGGCGCAAGAAGACTGGTGCCAGTTGATGGCCCGCAGTTTTGAAGAAGCCTCCGGCATTGACGTGGATATGACGCGCAAATCCTCGGGGGAAACCTTTGCCCAGATCAAGGCCGAAGAAGTGAACCCGAAGGGCGATATCTGGTGGGGTGGTACGGGTGACCCCCATCTGCAAGCTGCCGAAGAAGACCTGACGGAACCCTATGTGTCGCCCATGCGCGAGCAACTGCATCCTTGGGCGATTGCGCAGGCCACATCGGCAGGCGACAAGACGATCGGTATCTATTCCGGCGCGCTGGGCTTTGGGTACAACACCAAGCTTCTGGCCGATAACGGCCTGCCGACACCGGAATGCTGGGAAGACCTGACCAAGCCGGAATTCAAGGGCCATGTGCAAATGGCGAACCCGAATTCCTCGGGCACGGCTTACACCACACTGGCGACGATGGTGCAGCTGTTTGGCGAGGAAAAGGGCTTTGACTACATGAAGCGCCTGCATGCCAATATCAACCAATACACCAAATCCGGTTCTGCCCCGATCAAGGCAGCGGGCACGGGCGAAACCACAGTCGGTATCGTCTTCATGCACGATTCCGTGGCACAAACCGTTGCGGGCTTTCCGGTTGTGACCGTGGCCCCGTGCGAAGGCACAGGATATGAGATTGGGTCGATGTCGATCATCAAAGGCGCGCGTAATATCGACGAAGCCAAGCAGTTCTATGACTGGGCGCTGAGCGCCGAAGCGCAGACGCTTGCGCTGCAGGTCAACGC
>JBFHGI010000024.1:0-11393 GCA_041583175.1 Pseudorhodobacter sp.
ACCGCCTGCCCGTTCATGCCGCGTTGCGGCCATGCCTTTGCACGTTGTGGCGTCGAAAACCCGCAGCGCCGCGCCATCGGGGCCGCGCCTGTGGGCTATGGCCATGACGTTGCCTGCCACTGGGATGCCCGAACCGATACCCCCACCGGAGGGCCTGTGTGATGCTGGACGAAAAGCCCGCCAAGCCGCTGGTCGCGGTCGAAGACCTCAGAATGTATTTCCCGATCCATACGGGCCTGTTCCGTCGCCATACCGGCGATGTCAAAGCGGTGGACGGGCTGACCTTCAACATTTTCGAAGGCGAGACGCTGGGCCTCGTTGGGGAATCCGGTTGCGGAAAATCCACTGTCGGTCGTGCACTGTTGCGCCTGTATGAGCTGACATCTGGCTCTGTCACGATAGACGGCGCGGATATTGCCAAGCTTTCGCCCGAAGAGCTGCGCCTCAAACGCCCCGCGATGCAGATGGTGTTTCAGGACCCGCAGGCCAGCCTCAACCCCCGCATGACCGTGGCCGCAATTATTGCCGAGCCACTGGACGAACACACCGACTGGGGGGCCGAGAAGAAACTCGCCCGCGTTTACGAGTTGATGGATGCCGTGGGCCTGAACCGCGCCTTTGCCAACCGCTATCCGCACGCCTTTTCAGGCGGTCAGCGCCAGCGCATCGGAATTGCTCGGGCCTTGGCGCTGAATCCGAAATTTATCGTTTGTGATGAACCGATCGCCGCGCTGGATGTGTCGATTCAGGCGCAGGTGGTGAACCTTCTGGAGGATTTGCAGGAAAAGATGGGGCTGACCTATCTGTTCATCAGCCATGATCTGTCGATGGTGCGCCATATCGCGGACCGGGTGGCTGTGATGTATCTGGGCCGCATCGCCGAGCTTTCCCCGCGCGAGCCGCTCTATGCTGACCCGCTGCATCCTTACGCCAAGGCGCTTCTGTCGGCGGTGCCCGATCCAGACCCCGAAAGCGAAAGCAAACGGCAGCGCATCATCCTGCAAGGCGACGTGCCATCGCCCTCGAACCCGCCCAAGGGCTGCAATTTTTGCACCCGCTGCCCCGAGGTGATCCCGATCTGCCACGAAGTAAAACCCGATTTGCTCGAGGTGCGGCCGGGCCGTTATGTGGCCTGCCACCTCGTCCCCCCGGAAAATCAAAAAAACGCCGCCGGAGCAACCGGCATGCCAGAGGCAACAGAGCATAACCAACAAGGAGAACCAAAGAAATGAAGATGAAATCCGCCCTTATGGGGGCAGCCTGTGCCTTTGCTATGGCCCCCCTCGCGGCGCAAGCCGAGCGTGGCGCCGATGGCCATGTCAACGTCATCTATTGGCAAGCGCCCTCCATCCTCAACCCGTTCCTGTCGGGCGGCACAAAGGATGTTGAAAGCGCCTCGCTGATCCTCGAACCCCTCGCCCGCTATAATGAGAAGGGCGAGTTGACCCCGTTTCTTGCGCAGGACATCCCGACGCTGGAAAATGGCGGTGTGGCCGAGGACCTGACCTCCATCACTTGGAAGCTGAAAGAGGGCCTGCTGTGGTCCGATGGCTCGCCTGTCACCTCGGCGGATGCTGTGTTCACATGGCAATATTGCACCCACCCCGAAGGCGGCTGCGCACAACTGTCCAAATATCAGGGCGTTTCCACCGTTGAGGCCATTGATGACCTGACGATCAAGGTGAATTTCGGCGCCCCGCAGCCGAACCCTTACGGTCCTCTGGTTGGTGGCCAGTCACCGATTCTGCAAAAGGCCCAGTTTGAGAACTGCCTTGGCACCAAAGCGTCCGAGTGCACCGAGCAGAACTTCAACCCCATTGGCACCGGCGCGTATAAAGTGGTCGAGTTCAAAACCAATGACGTGATCTCGCTCGAGGCCAACCCGAACTACCGCGACCCGGCGAAACCGGCCTTCGCGACCATGACCTTCAAAGGCGGCGGTGATGCCGAGGCCGCGGGCCGTGCAGTTCTGGAAACCGGCGAATTCGACTACGCTTGGAACCTGCAACTTGCCCCGTCCGTGATCGCGGGCATGGAAGCGGCTGGCAAGGGCAAGACCATCGTCGGCTTCGGTACGCTGGTGGAACGTATTGAGATGAATTTGACGGATCCGTCGCCATCCCTGCCGGAGGGCGAGCGTTCGACAGCAGCGCATCCGCATCCGTTCCTGTCAGACCTCCGCGTGCGCAAGGCGCTGTCCATGGCGATTGACCGCGAAATCCTGACCGAAGTAGGTTACGGCCAAGCGGGGCGCCCGACTTGTAACCTCGTCCCTGCTCCGGCGGCCTTTGCTTCGCCCAACACCGACTGCCTTGTCCAAGACATCGAAGGCGCAAAAGCCCTGCTGGAAGAAGCAGGCTGGACCGTAGGCGGTGATGGCATCCGTGAAAAGGATGGCATGAAGCTGAAAATCCTTTACCAGACCTCCACCAATGCTGTGCGTCAGGATTTCCAAGCCCTTATCAAGCAGTGGTGGTCGGAAATCGGTGTGGAAACCGAGTTGAAGAACGTTGCCGGCTCTGTCTTCTTCGGTTCTGATCCGGGCTCGCCGGACACGTTCCCCAAGTTCTATGCCGATGTGGAAATGTACGCCAACAACTTCGACGGCACTGATCCGCAGAGCTACCTTTCCGCCTATACTTGCGACAAGGCCCCGAGCCCCGCAAACCAATGGCAAGGGGAAAACATCAACCGGTTCTGCGACCCCGCCTATGATGAACTGGTCGCTGAGTTGGGCCGCACGGGTGAAATCACCAAGCGGCAAGAGATTGCGATCCGTCTGAACGAAATGCTGACCAAAGACAGCTATGTCATTGTTCCGCTGGTGGATCGCGGTCGCGTGTCGGCGCATTCTAACACCCTTGGTGGTGTGGTTCTGAACACATGGGATTCCGAACTGTGGAATGCCGCTGACTGGTACCGCATTAAGTAAGACTGCCCTCGGGTGGCCCGCGCGCATCGCGTTTCGGGCCACCCTTCCCCGTTTCCACCCGACCAAGATATGACCTGAGGCGCCGCCCATGCTGACCTTTACAATCCGCCGATTGCTTTTGGCGATACCGACGCTTTTGTTCATCTCTTTGGTGATTTTCATGCTGCTGGAGCTGGCCCCCGGCGACCCGCTGGCTGATATGCCAATGACCATCCCACCTGATGTGAAAGAGAAGATCCGCCTCTCGCTTGGCCTCGGCCAGCCCATGCATGTGCGCTATGGGCTGTGGCTTTATAACCTCTTTGTGACAGAACCGCTGTATTGGTGGGATGCAGCCTTCAACACGACCTATGCCGAAGGCATGCAACGCATCATCAGCTTCCAGACCCGTGGCCCCGTGTTCGACACAATCGCCGAGCGTATCCCGCAGACTTTGCTGGTGGTCGGCATGGGCTATCTGGTCGGCACGCTCATCTCGCTGCCCATCGGTATCATTTCGGCCTATCGCCAATATAGCTGGTTTGACCAATTCGGGACGTTTATTTCCATGGTTGGCTTTTCGGTGCCGACTTTCGTGACCGGGGTTTTCCTGATTATTGTGTTTTCAGTGTTGATGCCGACCGATAGCATTTTCTGGCTCCCCTCGATCTATGACACCACGCATCAGGTCACGGACTGGGCCAGTTTCGTCAAGCAGTTCAAGCAGATGGCCATGCCTGTCTTTGTGCTCGCGCTGTATCAGGCTGCACAGGTCAGCCGCTATATGCGCGCCTCCATGTTGGACAACCTGAGCCAGGATTATGTGCGCACAGCGCGGGCCAAGGGCCTGAGCGAGCGTGTGGTGCTGCTGAAACACGTTCTGCGCAATTCGCTTATTCCGGTGGTGACGGTGATCGCCTTGGGCGTGCCGTCGGTCTTCACCGGGGCCATCATCACCGAAAACGTGTTCAAGGTGAATGGTCTCGGCCAGCAGTTGCTGCTTTCCATCCAAGGCAATGACGCGCCGATGGTGCTGACGATTTCCTTTATCTTTGCCATTCTCATCGTGCTGTTCAACCTGATTGCCGATGTGCTTTACGGCATTCTGGACCCGAGGATCCGCTATGACTGATCAGACAATCGACCTGAAAGCCGCAAAGCCGCGCAACCAGTGGTGGGATGTCTGGGACCAGTTCCGCACCCATAAAGGCGCGCTGGTTGGCATGGTGATCTTTGCCATCATCGTGTTGGGCACCTTGCTCGGGCCGTTCTTTTGGGACGTCGACCCGAAATACATCAACATCCGCTCGCGCGAATTGGGGCCGAGCCTAGCGCATCCTTTGGGAACGGACCAGTTGGGCCGCGATATGCTGGCGCGGGTGCTTGCGGGCGGGCGGATCACCATCGCCGTCGGCCTGACCGCGATGTTGCTGTCGCTGGTGCTGGGAACGCTTGTCGGCGTGTTGGCAGGCTATTTCAGACGGTTGGACGGGCTATTAATGCGGCTGACCGATCTCTTCCTCGCCCTCCCGCTTTTGCCGCTGTTGCTGCTCATGGTGATGCTGTTCCGCGAACCTTTGGTGATTTCCTTCGGGCCGGAGGGCGGGATCTTCGTGCTGATCGTCTTTGCGATTGGCGTCACCTCCTGGATGCATGCGGCACGGATTGTGCGCGGGGATGTGCTGGCGTTGAAAGAGCGTGAGTTCGTTCTGGCCTCCCGCTCCATCGGGACACCGGCGCGCCGGATGATCCTGCGCCACATCCTGCCGAATGTGATGTCGCCGATCATGGTTTCGGCCACCTTGGGCGTCGCAAACGCGGTTATCACCGAAAGCGCCTTGTCTTTCCTCGGCCTTGGCTTCCCGCCGGATTTCCCGACCTGGGGGCGTTTGTTGAATGACGGCTTGCCCTATATCAACCTCGCACCGGAGCGGGTTGTCTGGCCTGCCATCGCGCTATCGGCGTTGGTGCTGTCGATCAACTATATCGGCGACGGGTTGCGCGATGCGCTGGACCCGCGCATTCGGGGCCGCTAACCGCGTCAATATCGATATTCTGCAAATAAGATCAATCCCACCGCCCGCTTCGGCTGCGGTGGGATTGTTTTCTTGCGCAAGGCCGGATGTGGACGAATCTTCCTGCTATCCTTGGAATACGAAACATCATCCCAAGCGATGAACCTTCTGACATAGAGTGTTGCCTTGCCAATGGTCAAAACTTGAGCCAAAGGGAATAAAATTCCGCTATTGGGAGCATTTCCATGTTCGAGACCCTTGGCTTTGAAAGCCTGACCCCGCGCAGCGCCTCGGTAATCTTTGGCCTCGCCATCGGGCTGGCCTTTGGTGTGCTTGCCGAAATCACCCGCTTTTGCTTGCGCCGAGGGCTTGTCGGCGCGGCCGCAGATCGCAAACCCGCGCTTGGGTTGTGGATGGTCGCCCTTGCCACCGCTATTTTGGGCACGCAAGGCGCAGTTGCCTTGGGCTGGATCAGCTTTGCCGAGCATCGCTTGATGGCAAGCGATCTGCCGATCGCGGCCATTCTGATCGGCGGGTTGGCCTTTGGCGCGGGCATGGTGCTGACACGCGGCTGCGCCTCGCGGCTCACGGTGCTGACCGGTACCGGAAACCTGCGGGCGCTGACTGTACTGGCTGTGTTTGCGATTACCGCCCATGCTACAATGAAAGGCCTTCTGGCACCGATCCGCACAGGTCTAGGCGAAATCACCTTGCCCATGGGCGATGCGATCAACCTTGCCAACCTGCCCGGCGGAACGGTCTTTGTCAGCGTTATTCTGGCTGCGGCCGCGCTGGCCTATGCGGCCACCGCCCGCCTGCCCCTGACCCAGATCATCGGCGGCGTTGCGATTGGTGCCTTGGTGCCCTTGGCATGGGTCGGCACAGGCTATGTGCTTTATGACGAGTTCGACGTCATCGCAATGGAAAGCCTGTCTTTCACGCTTCCACTGTCGGATACATTGTTCTGGGCTATTGCCTCGACCTCGGTCGCAGCGGGCTTTGGTATCGGGTTGTTTGGTGGTTCGGTGCTTGGCGCGGCCCTGTCGTCCCTCGCCGCTGGCCGGTTCAAATGGCAGAGCTTTGCGACCCCACGCGAAACCGGCCGCTATCTGGCAGGTGGCGCGCTGATGGGCGTGGGCGGCGTGCTGGCGGGCGGCTGCACGCTTGGCGCGGGTCTTGCGGGCGTCCCGACACTTTCCGTTGCAGCCTTGCTGGCCATCGCCGCGATTGCCATGGGCGCACTGCTGACCGACCGAGTGATTGCCCCCAAAGGCGCTGCTGCCCCGGCCTTCGGCTAACCAAAGGCCAAAAGTTGCAAAGGCCCGCCCTGATACAGGGCGGGCCTTTTGCGTTCTGATCTAATGGAATTTCTTGCGGATACGCCGCACCATGCCCCAGACCGCCAGGATCACGAGGGGCGCAAGCAGTGCCATCGTCACCCCTTTGGAAATCCCCATCCCTTCGGTGACCGGATAGGCGATATAGGCCAACAGATTCACCGCATAATAGCTGATCGCCACGACAGACAGCCCCTCCACCGTGGTTTGCAAACGCAACTGCAAATCCGCCCGCGCATCCATGCTTTCCAACAGCTTCTGGTTCTGGGCCGAGCGTTCCACGTCGACCCGTGTCCGCAGCAGCTCCGCCGCTCGGGTCGCACGTTCCGCCATGCTGCGCAAACGGGCGTCCACCGATTTCACCGTCCGCATCGCAGGGTCATAGCGGCGCATCATGAACTCGCCGAAGGTTTGCCGCCCCTGCACCCGCACCTCTCGTAGAATCGAAATGCGCTGGTTCACGATGGCCTCATAGGCCTCGGTCGCGCCGAAGCGAAAGCTGAACTGCACGGCGAGGCTTTCCAACTCCGCCGAGATTTGCAGCAAGGTCTGCAACACCTGATCCGGCGATTGCGCCTCGGTGTTCATCCCCGAGATCAGCTGCGACAGTTTCGGGTCCAACTCGTTCAACCGCGCGCTGAGAGTCCGCGCGCGCACCAGCCCCAACATCGACATCGCGCGGTAGGTTTCCACCTCGCAAAGCCGCTGGACGATGCGCCCCACGCGCCGCCCCTCTGCCCCCTTTTCGACGAAAACAGCAAAGCGCATATGGCCAGCCGCATCAATTCGGAAATCCCCGGCAATCACGGCAGCCCCATCGACAACCCGCGCAATGGCAAGGCTTTCGGGCACGAACCAACCGTCCAGCCGATCGAGCATCGTGGCCTCATCCGTCATCTCCTCCACCCGGATCAGCACCGAGGTCAGCCGCACACCCGGCGCTGTGGCAAGCCAATCCGCAGGGAAAACCTCTGCCTCCACCGGATCAAAGGCGCGGGCGGAATTGCCGGTGCCGAAGGCGCTATAGGTCACAAACTCCGTATGGTTTTCCCATTTCAGCTCGTGCCGCCCCAAGGGCCCCGAGAAATGCGTTGCCTCGGGTTGCGGATGGGCGGAGCCGTAACGATCCAGCAACGCCAGAAGATGCGCCCGATCTGCCGCACGGTCGCGGTTCACCGCATGGTTTTCCTCTTTGATCGCAACATAGACCGCGTGGCAAGGTACTGGCAGCGAGGGAAAGGGCCGGGCATGAAGCTCATTGACGAGAGCGTAGCGCAGCGGGTGGTCTTTAATTCTTGGCATCGGGTCCTCAATCAACTTTCGCCCAGAAAAACCACCTCATCCGGCTTTGTAAATTGCCACGGCTACAGGATAGCGGTGCGCAATGGTACACTGGTATTTCCGCCACGCAGCTCAGCACAAGACCTTGGTCCGGCAAAGAGGCACTAGGCCATTGCAAAGAAAAGCGCCCCACCGTTTCCGGCAGGGCGCTTGAATGCTCTCAGGTCGTTTCGGAACTTAGTCAATCAATGGCAGCAAGGCATCAAGCGACTTCTTGGCATCACCATAGAACATGCGCGTGTTGTCCTTGTAGAACAGCGGATTCTCGATCCCCGAGTAACCGGTCCCCTGCCCGCGCTTGGAGACGAACACCTGCTTTGCCTTCCAGCATTCCAGAACCGGCATACCCGCGATGGGGCTGTTCGGATCTTCCTGCGCGGCTGGGTTCACGATGTCGTTCGACCCGATCACGATGGCCACGTCTGTCGATGGGAAATCCTCGTTGATCTCATCCATTTCCAGCACGATGTCATAAGGCACTTTCGCCTCGGCCAGCAGCACGTTCATATGGCCCGGCAAACGGCCCGCAACGGGGTGGATGGCAAAACGCACGTTCTTGCCTTTGGCCCGCAGCTTGCGTGTCAGTTCCGAAACCGTCTGCTGAGCCTGCGCCACCGCCATGCCATAGCCCGGAATGATGATGATGCTATCGGCCTCGTTCAGCGCGGCGGCAACACCTTCGGTATCGATCGCCACCTGCTCGCCCGAGATTTCCATCGCGGGGCCAGTGGTGCCACCAAAGCCTCCAAGGATAACGCTGATGAAAGAACGGTTCATCGCCTTGCACATGATATAGGACAGGATCGCACCGGAGGAGCCAACCAACGCCCCCACAACGATCAGCAGATCGTTGGATAAGGAGAACCCGATCGCCGCCGCCGCCCAGCCGGAATAGCTGTTGAGCATCGACACCACGACCGGCATATCCGCGCCGCCGATGCCCATGATCAGGTGGTAGCCGATGAAGAAGGCCAGCAATGTCATCACGATCAGCGCCATAGCCGAGGCCGATTGCAGATAGATCACCAGCATCAGCACCGAGCCAATCGCCGCCCCTGCATTCAGCATGTGACCGCCGGGAAGCTTTTTCGCCTTGCCGTCCACCTTGCCCGCCAGCTTGCCATAAGCGATGACAGAGCCGGTAAAGGTAACCGCACCGATGAACACACCGAGGAACACCTCCACCCGCAGGATGGTCAGTTCAACGCTGGTTTTATGCGCGAGGATCGCCGCAAAACCTTCCAGCGCGTGACGTTGATCTTCGGGCGTGCCCGCGACCAATGCCGCCTCCAGATGCGCGTTATAGCCGATGAACACCGCCGCCAAACCGACGAGACTGTGCATCGCTGCCACAAGCTGTGGCATTTCCGTCATCTGCACGCGTTGGGCCACAACCCAACCGATCGCGCCACCGGCTGCGATCATCACCAGCGACAAAAGCCAGTTGCCCGCACCCGGCCCGATCACTGTTGCCAGAACGGCCAGCGCCATGCCCGCAATCCCGTACCACACCGCGCGTTTTGCACTTTCCTGCCCTGAAAGCCCGCCGAGCGACTGGATGAACAGCACGGCTGCGACAACATAAGCGGCTGTTGTAAAACCATATTCCATATTCTTCGCCCCCGCTTACGACTTTTGTAACATGGCGAGCATCCGCCGTGTTACCATGAAACCGCCGAAAATATTGATCCCGGCCATAAAGACCGAAAGGCTTGCCAGAATAACCACCAGCCAGCTTCCCGACCCGATCTGAAGCAAAGCGCCCAGAATGATGATCGAGGAAATCGCATTGGTCACCGCCATAAGAGGCGTGTGCAGGCTGTGGCTGACGTTCCAGATCACTTGGAAACCGACATAGCAGGCCAGCACGAAGACAATGAAATGCGACATGAAAGACGCAGGCGTGAACATGCCCGCCAGCAGCAGCAAACCGCCACCGATGGCCAGCAAGCCAACCTGATTGCGGGTCTGTGCCTTGAACGCCGCAACTTCCTTTGCGCGTTTTTCTTCCGCCGTCAGTTCCTTGACTTTCTCTTTCGGCTTTTGCACCGCAATCGCGGCCACCTTAGGCGGCGGCGGCGGGAAGGTAATCTCTCCTTTATGCGCCACGGTCGCGCCGCGGATCACGTCATCCTCCATGTTATGGTTGATAACGCCGTCCTTGGCCGGTGTCAGATCGGCCAGCATATGGCGGATGTTGTTGGAATAAAGCGTCGAGGACTGCGCGGCCATCCGGCTTGGGAAATCGGTGTAACCCACAATCGTTACGCCATTGTCGGTGACGATTTTCTCATCCGGAACAGTCAAATCACAGTTGCCGCCACGTTCCGCCGCAAGGTCGATGATAACCGAACCCGGCTTCATCATTTCGACCATATCCTTGGTCCACAGCTTCGGCGCAGGCCGGCCGGGGATCAGGGCCGTGGTGATAACGATGTCGATATCCGGGGCAATCTCGCGGAACTTCGCCAATTGCTTGGCCTGAAACTCCGGCGTGGAGGGGGCCGCATAGCCACCCGTCGCCGCCCCATCAGGCAACTCGCTGGCGTCGAATTCAAGATAGACAAACTCCGCCCCCATGGATTCGATCTGCTCGGCCACTTCGGGCCGCACGTCAAACGCATAGGTAATCGCACCCAATGACGTCGCGGTACCAATCGCGGCCAAACCGGCCACGCCCGCGCCCACAACCAGCACTTTCGCAGGGGGCACCTTGCCCGCTGCCGTCACCTGACCGGTAAAGAAGCGGCCAAAGTTGTTGCCTGCCTCAATAACCGCGCGATAACCCGCGATATTGGCCATAGACGACAGCGCATCCATTTTCTGCGCGCGTGAAATCCGCGGCACCATATCCATCGCAATCGCGGTGGTGCCTTGCGCCTTCATCTGCTCCAGCAGCTTGTCATTTTGGGCCGGCCAGAAGAACGAGATCAGCGTCTGCCCCTCGCCCAGCATCTTGGCTTCTTTCGGCTCCGGCCCGCGCACCTTAACAACGATATCGACAGCCTTGAACAAGGCGGCGGCGGTTTTCACGATCTCCACACCTGCCTCGGCATAAGCCTGATCCGAAAATCCAGCCTTGGCCCCTGCACCTGTTTCGATGACACAGCTATGCCCGAGCTTTTGTAGCAGCTTGGCTGAATCCGGCGTCATCGCGACGCGCGCTTCGCCTTCAAAAATTTCCTTGGGTGCCCCAATCTTCAACAGCTTCTCCCCCGATATTTGACGCAGCGTAAGGCGTCAGGTCCGCATTTCAGCCCTTCTTAAACACCGCGCAAGAATATTACACAAGACAGCAACGAAATAACGGCATTGTAACGCGGCGTTGCGACATTTCGGACCCATTTTTGTCAACTTGGTCAACCAATCTTTATATTGTTAACCAATTATTTGCCGTGTTTCCGAGAGCTAAGCCCCCTCGCCCATACGCAGTCAAAAAAATTTTGCGCAATCCAGCTAAAGCCGCGATCAAGCGGGCTCTCCGCACTAGAATCACCGAATCTACCAGAGAGAACAGCGCCCTAACCGGATGCTGCCTTCCTTGCGTCGGTCTCTTCATTTTAAGCTTGAAATTTACAGCTTGAGCGTTTTGAATGTGCCAATCACCCAGAGGATGCCCCATGACCACAGACTTCGCCAGCCTTCGTGCCCAATTCGACCTGCCGGACGGCGTGATCTACCTTGACGGCAATTCTCTCGGCCCGCTGCCCAAAGCCGCCGCAGCCCGTGTGGCACGCACGATCACCGAGGAATGGGGCAAAATGCTCATTACCGGCTGGAACAAGGCAG
>JBFHGI010000025.1:0-11285 GCA_041583175.1 Pseudorhodobacter sp.
CAGCAGGTTTCAGGCGGCCAGTTTGGCGCGTTCTTCAAGGGCGGCGGCGGGCGGGGCGGCAGAGGCGACGCCCATCTCGGTCAGGCTTTCGGCAGCGGCTTTGACCACACGTTCCATAATGGCGCTGTCCATGCGGCCAATGCAGCCGATGCGGAAGCTATCCACCACGGTCAGCTTGCCGGGATAGATGATGAAGCCTTTTGCCTTCATCCGCTCATAAAAGTCCGAAAACACGAATTTCGGATCGGCGGGGCAAAAGAAGGTGACGATAATGGGCGACAGCCAGCGGTCTTTCAGCAGGGTTTCAAAGCCCAAACGCCGCATGCCCGCCACCATCACATCGCGGTTATGGGTATAGCGCGCACCGCGCCCCGCAACGCCGCCTTCCTCGGCATGAAGACGCAGCGCCTCAAGGAAGGCCGCGACGACATGGGTCGGCGGGGTATAGCGCCACTGGCCCGATTTCACCATATTGGCCCATTGGCTGTGGATATCGAGGCTGAGCGAATGCGCATTGCCCTTGCACGCCTCCAATTCCGATTTCCGCGCGATAACGAAGCCAAAGCCCGGCACGCCTTCGATACATTTATTGGCCGATGATACCATCGCCTCATAGCGGATCTTGGTGACATCCAGATCAATCGCCCCGAAGGCGGACATGCTGTCGATCAGCAGCTTTCGGCCCTTGGCGGCCACGGCCTCGGCAATCTCGGCCACGGGGTTCAGGATGCCGGAGGAGGTTTCGCAATGGATGGCGATGACATGGGTGATCGCGGGGTCAGCCTCCAGCGCGGCGGCAACTTCATCCCCGCGCGGCGGCATGTAATCGCCCTTGTCGATCAGCGTATAGGCGCGGCCCAGATAGCGCATGGTTTCCGCCGCCCGCAGCCCGTAGGCGCCATTGGCCAGGACCAGCACCTTGCCATCCTTCGGCACAAAGGTTCCCAGCATCGCCTCCACGCAATAGCTGCCGGAGCCTTGCATCGGCACGCAGGTATAAGCACCCTCCGTATCGCCCGCCAAGGCAACCAGTTGATCGCAAATGGATTTCGTCATAGCGCGAAAATCCCCATCCCACGAGCCCCAATCCCGCAGCATCGCCTCTTTCACCGAAAGCGCGGTGGTCAAAGGACCGGGGGTCAGCAGAAACGGCTCTCCCATCGCGGGGTCCGGAAATGCATTGGGCTTCGGTGCAGGCACGTGCGACATTGGAATCCCCTCCTCGGCGTCAGTCGTTACAGCGGTTTTTCCACGCAGCATGGTATTTGTAAAATCGTTATTTTGTATTGATCTATAGATTTTACTACGGGCATCAACTCGGCTGTGCCAACCGGCTTTCGAGCAAATGCCCGCTTTCCGTCAGGATCGGATAGGCCACCGTGACCAGCAGCGAGTTGATCTCTTTCAACGCCCGCACGGTTTCAAGGTGGATATCCGACGTGTCGATGCTGACAGAATGACCATTGCGCAAGCGTTCCAGATGGCAATCATGGCTTTCCCGTTCCAGCTTGCGCATCGCCTCTTTTTCCTTGACCAATTGGCGCGCACTTTCCACATCGCCTGAAACGAGCACATTCAGCGCAAGCTGCATATTCGCCTCGACCCGGCTGTGCAGATTGCACATTTCCTTCCAACCCTCCGAGGAAAACCGCAGGTTCTTGCGGGCGCGGCTTTCGGCAAGGCTCAGCAGGTTCTTGGCGATGATGTCGCCGATATGTTCCAGATTGATGGAAAAATCCGTCAGATGCGTGCCATTTTGCCGCTCCCGCTCGGTCAGATCACCGCGGTTCACTTCGGCAATGAAAAGTTTGATTTCAGTATGCTTGCGGTTCACCGTTTCATCCAGCCCACGGATGCGGGCAATCATCTCGGCGTTGCCGCCCTCCATCAACTCCATCACCGGATGGAACATGGCGGCGACCGTCTCGCCCATGCGCAGCAACTCACGCTTGGCACTGGCCAGCGCCACGATAGGGCGGTTAACGGAGGAGCGGTCCAACATGCTGACGGGTGCTGCCAGTGCGGCCGGGTCGGTTTCGGCAACCGGGTCGGGCAGGATTTTCGCCGCCAACCGTTCCATCGGACGCACGAAGGGCAAGGCCAGCACCACCAGCACAAGGTTGAAGGCAAGGTGGAAGTTGACCAGTTGCACCGGCTCTGTCGCGCCAAGATAGGTTATCGGCAGATCCACCACTTGCAGCAGTGTCAGCACGCCCAGCGCCGCCGTACCGCGAAAGATCAGGTTGCCGATGGGGATACGTCGCGCCTCCAGCTCCATCCCGCGCGTCAGCCAGACCGCGATGATGCCGCCCCCCAGATTGGCCCCCAGAACCATCGGCAAAGCAACCTCCAAGGGCAGCATGCCCCCGCTGGCAAAGGTGACGAACAACAGCACCGTCGCAACCGAGGAATGCACGAGCCATGCAATCACAGCCGCCACAAGAAACGCCGTCAGCGGGTCGCCGCGCAGATAGCCGATCAGCCCCGGCAAAAGCGTGCTGTCGCGCAGCGGCTCTGTCGCCTCCCCCACCATCTGCAAAGACAGCAGGATAAAGGCGATGCCCAGCACGATGCGGCCGGTCTGGCGTATGGTCCGCGCCTCGAATTTCAGGAACATCGTGGCCCCGACCAGAAGCAGGAAGGGGATCAGCCCCGACAGATCAAAGGACAGGATTTTCACCACGAGGGCCGAGCCGAGATCAGCCCCCAGCAGGGCCGCGATGCCAGTGCCGACGGTCAATATCCCGCTGGTCACGAACCCCGCCGCCAGAATGCCAACAGCGGTGGAGCTTTGCAGCACCACGGCCAGCACCATGCCGACGAAGGCCATCTGCGCCGTGCGCCCCTTGGCCCCGCGCAGGGCCGCCTTCAACCGCGTGCCATGCGCCCGCTCCACCCCTGTGCGCACCATCCGAACCGCCCACAAAAGCAACATGACCGCCCCGGCAAGGTGGATAAGAAAGGCAACAGGTAGCATTCAACAGTCCTTTTCTGGCAGCCCTTGGCCGCGATGTGGCAGCGTATTAAGCGCGCTTGCGGTGCATAAAACAAATCGTTAGTTTTAATGCGAGCATTACCCCAAGCGATAGGATGAAGGCCCCAATGCGCTATGTCCAGCTTCGTGCTTTTCACTATGTTGCTATTTGTGGCGGCTTTTCCCGCGCTGCGGAAGAGCTATTTCTGACCCAGCCCGCGATTTCCGATCAGGTGCGGAAACTGGAAGAGGAATATGACATCCTCTTGTTCAACCGCCATAAAAAGCAGGTCACGCTGACGCCGGCGGGCGAGAAGCTGCTGGAAATCACCCGCCGGCTGTTCGACAATGAGGAGCAGGCGCGCGAGTTATTGTCCGAAAGCCGCGCCACGCGGGCGGGCACATTGCGGATTGTGGCCGATAGCGCGCAGCATGTGCTGAAAATCCTCGCCGCTTTCCGCCAGAAATACCCCGGCGTGTCGGTGGTGATCAGCGGTGGCAACACCGAAACCGTCATTGACAGCCTGTTCAGCTATGAGGCCGATCTGGGTGTGCTGGGTGATCTACCCCGCACCCGCGAGTTCGAGACCATCGCCCTGAACGCCACCCCGATCTCCGCTTTCGTGGCGAAGGAACATCCGCTGGCAGGGCGCAAATCGCTCGGCTTTCGCGATTTGACGGACCTGCCGCTGGTGATGCGGGAACACGGCTCCAAGACTCGCAAGAAATTTGAAGAAGCCGCCGCCGCGAATGGCTTTACCTTCACCCCTGCGATCACCGCCGAAGGGCGCGAAGCGGTGCGCGAGATTGTGGCCTCGGGGGTGGGGGTCGGCTTTGTCTCGGTTGCGGAATTTGGCGAAGACCCGCGGCTGGTGCGCATCCCGCTACAAGAGGAAGCCGAGATGATGATGGAAGAAACCCTGATCTGCCTGCGCGAGCGCCGCTCCGGCAAGCTGGTCAGCGCCTTCCTCGATATCGCGCAAGAGCAGGCGGCGGCACATTTGCCGTAGGGTGGGTGAGACCCACCCCACCAAACCAATGCATTACACCGGCGGCTTGGGGTGCCAGACCGCAGGCAGCCGCTCCCCGGCCACATCCACCTCGAACCGCGCCGCCCGTCGCGCCTCAGCATCAAGCGCGCCGCCCTCGATCCGGCACAGCGTTATGGGCCGGCCCAGCGCCGCCCCATAGGCCGCCGACATCACCTTGCCCACGGGTTTGCCGTCGCGCAGCAACAACTCCCCGCCCCAAAGTGTCGCCTCCGGCGCGTCCACGCTTATCTGCAGGATGCGCTGCCGCAAGGGTTGGCCGCGCTGCGCCAGCAAGGCCTCGCGCCCGATGAACCCGCCCGCTTTGTCGAAATCCACCGCAAAGCCCAAGCCTGCCTCCAGTGGTGTCAGGTCCGGCGTCAGTTCCCGCCCCCAAGCGCGAAAGCCTTTCTCGATCCGCAGCGCGTCCAATGCGTAATAGCCCGCGTTCTGCAGACCGCCCGCGCGTTGCAAATCCTCATAGACGCCCAGCGTGAATTCCACGGGCACGAACAGTTCAAACCCCGCCTCACCGACATAGCTCATACGGTTGGCGATCACCGTGGCATAGCCCAGATCAATCTCGCGATGCGTGGCAAAAGGAAAGGCCGCATCCGACAAATCCGCACGGCTGAGGCGTTGCAGCAAAGCGGGTGCCTGCGGCCCCATCACCGCCAGCACCGACCAGGCATTTGTGACATCAGCCACCCAGACCCGCGCGCCCTCCGGCGTGTTCTTGGCGATCCAATCGGCATCATGCACCGCCTGGGCGGAGCCTGTGACAACCATGAACCGCGCCTCGGCCAGCCGGAATACGGTCAGATCGCTTTCATACCCGCCCCGCGCATTCAGCATGCCAGTATAGATAGAACTGCCCACCGCGCGGTCGATATTGGCGGCGCAAATCCGGTTCAACACCGCCAGCGCATCCGGCCCCTCGACCATCAGCTTGGCAAAGGAGGACAGATCGAACAGCGCCGCCCGACCCCGCGTCGCCTCTTGTTCGGCCACCATCGCCCCATGCCAGTTCTGGCGGCCAAAGCTGTAATCGATCTGCGCCTGCGCCGTATCTTGCGCGAAATAGAGCGGGCGTTCCCAGCCCATCTTGCTGCCCCAAACCGCGCCTTGCGCCGCCAAGCGGTCATAAAGCGCCGAGCGGCGCAGCGGGCGGGCCGAGGCCTGTTCAAAATTCGGCCAGGGCATGGTGTAATGCATGCCCAAGGTTTCCTTCACGCGGTCATGCAGGAAGCTGGGGTTGTTGTTGAACCCGGCAAAGCGGCGGATATCGACGGGCCACAGGTCCATCGTGGGCTGGCCTTCGACAATCCATTCCGCCAGCGCCATCCCTGCCCCGCCCGCCGAGGCGATGCCCATGGAATTGAACCCCGCGCCGATGAAAAATCCGCGCAGCTCCGGCGCCTCACCCAACAGGAAGTTATTGTCCGGCGTAAAGCTTTCCGGCCCGTTGTAGAATTTCTTGACCTCGGCCGCTTCCAACCCCGGCACGCGGATCAGCGCGTTCTCCATCAGGATTTCGAACTGGTCCCAATCATCTTCCAGAAGCTGGAAGGCGAAATCATCGGGGATGCCTTGCATGCCCCAAGGTTTTGCCTCGGGTTCGAACCCGCCCATGCACAGACCGCCGACCTCTTCCTTGAAATAGATATAGCCGTCGGGGTCGCGCATCACGGGCAGGTCCGGATGCACGCCGGGAACAGCGCCGGTGACGATATACATATGCTCGGCCGAATGCATTGGCACCGAGACACCGCACATCAGCCCCAGTTTGCGCGCCCATTGGCCCGCGCAATTCACCACAATCTCGGCCTCGATCACACCTTGCGCGGTTTCAACCCCCGTCACGCGCCCGCCCGATTGCGTGATGCCGGTGACGCGCACCCCTTCGAATATCCGCGCCCCGCCCATGCGCGCGCCTTTGGCAAGGCTTTGCGTCAGGTCGGTCGGGTTGGCCTTGCCATCCCCCGGCAGCCAGATCGCGCCTTTCAGATCATCGACCCGCATCGGAGGCCATTTTTCCTGTGCCTGATCCGGGGACAGGGCCTCCACCTCCACCCCTTGCGCGCGGGCGCTTGCAATGGTGCGGCGCAAGAGCGCCATGCGCTGATCGGTACGCGCGACGGAAAGCGAGCCGCATTGCTTCCACCCGGTCTGCAAACCCGTTTCGGCATGTAAGCCCGCGTAAAGCTTAGTGGAATACTGGATCAGCTTGGTCATCACCGAATGGCCGCGCAACTGCCCGACCAGCCCTGCCGCGTGCCAGGTGGTGCCAGAGGAAAGCTGCGCCTGTTCCAGCAGCACCACATCACGGATGCCGAGCTTGGTCAGATGATACGCGGTTGAGGTGCCAATCACCCCGCCGCCAACGATCACAACGCGCGCCCGTGCGGGCAGGTTCAAGCCTGACATTTCCCATCTCCCCTCGTTTTAAGGCGAGGGTAGAGAAGCTGGATACATTAGCAAAGATGATAAACGGGCCGAAACCATCGTATTTTACGATGATGATATAAGCGAGAACGGCGCAGGGTTTCGCCCTAGCGCACCCACAGTCCCGCGCGCTTGATCTGGTTGCGGATCATCTGCTCGCGACGCGGCAGGTCGGCGCGGTCAAACATCGCGCGCACCTCGCGGCCCTTGCCCTGATAGACCATCTTCTTGAAGGGCAGATATTCCTTCAGTACCTTCTTGATCGGGTTGGGGGCGATGATCTGCTCTACCAAATCCACCGCCGCATCGCTTTCGCGCGCATAGAACAGCGGCATGGTGCGCCAGTGACAGGTGACATCACCGTCCAGCCCCGCGAGTTCGGGCCCTGGACGCCCGCCCCCGAAACTATGGACCACCAAAGGCAGCGCCACTTGGTCGAGCCACGGATTCAGCGGTTGGCAAACTAATTCGCGCGGCGCGTCATCGCGGATCACCTGCGCATAGTCGGCAAAGCGCGCACCGAAAGCGGCGGGGCTTTGGTGGAAAAACCAACCGGCGTTGAAATAGAGATAGCGCTGCCAGTATTCATCGGGCTGGCTGGTGTCGAGGCTGCTCGCAAAATCCAGACCGAAACGGTCATAAAGGGACTTCCATATCTCGGTATAGCCGGGGCCGTAAAGCTCTTGCACCGGCCATGTGCCTTCGCGCTTCATAGAGGCGGAAGGTTGGGTAAAATCAAAGCCGACACTGTCCAGCGGGCCGGTAAAGATCGTATCGGTATCGACGAAGAGGAACGGCTCATCCGGCAGGGCGGCAAGACATTCGATCTTGTTGCCATAAGGGTAGGAGGAGCCGAACAATCTGGATTGGAAAGGCAGAATCTCGGCCCCGAACTGCGCCAGAAGCCCGAGGATGCCTATGTCATAGATCGCAGGATCGGTGTTCCAGCGCGGACCGGCTTGCGGCACGGCGATGAACAGGCGACCCGCGAAATCGGGGTTGGTCGCGCGCAGACTGGCGGCGAGCAAAACCGCCTCATAGGACAGACGCCCCGCCTGCCCCACCGCCACAATGTTGAACCGTTGATTTTTACCACCGCCCTGCGCCATACTCTTCCTGCCCGGTCTTGTTTTGAGACGACTATAGGGGTGCCGATACCATTTGAAAACATAAGGACAGTGAAGATGTATAAATCCGCGATGGCCGTTGCTTTTCTGGCCCTGTCTGGCGCCGCAGTGGCGCAGACCGCCGCACCCCAAACCACGCCGCCCAGCGATTTCACGACACCGGAAGGGGCGGCCTTCATCCACCAGTCGATCAAGGACCAGATTCTATCGTTCAAGGAAGATGGCGATCTGGATTACATCTATTTTACAGCGATCCTTGGTTGGCGCTGCGGCGTGCAGGAGCTTTACTACGGGTTGAATGATGATTTGCCGGTCAACCGCTTTCCGCTGGAACCCTGCAACCGCGATCTGCGGCAGCCCAACACCTCCAAATTCCGTGATCTGACGTATCCGTTCTTTATCACCGTGCCGAAAGGCTCGGCGCAGAAGGTGAAATTGCGGATCATTTACGAGGATGGCAACTCAGCAACCTTCGAATCCGAGCGCGCCAAGAATCTGGTGTTCTAGAGGCAAGCGGCGGGGGGCCAGCCCCCTGCACCCCCCGGGATATTTGGACCGAAAAGAAAGCGCGATCAGTTTGCGGGTGTAAAGCGCAGGCTGAGGCAGGACATGCCGCCATCCAGTTTGGCGCATTCGCTGTTGCCGATGTCTTGCGTCTTGAAACCTGCGGCCTCCAGCTTTTCACGGGTGCGGGGAAAGCCTGCGGGCATGATCACCAGATCGTTGAAGCGGATGGAATTGGCGCAGGCCTCCTCACCCGGCGCAGTGTGGATGACCTTATAGCCGTCAAAGCAACCGGAAGCGGCGAGGCGTTCGGTGGAGAGGATGGTTTCACCGTCCAGGAGCGAGCAATCGGTTTTGAAATGCAGCACGCCGGGCGGGGTGAAAACCTCCCGCAGGCTATGGCCCCAATCGCTGACCAGAGCGGTGAGTTCCACGATGCCAGCCGCATTCGTGCGGGCGGAGCGGCCGACAAGAATCTCGGTCTCCGTGGTCAGGATGTCGCCGCCTTCGACGAAGCTTTCCGGCCCCGAGATCTGCCGGACCTCTGCATAAAGCGCGCGCAGATGCGGGGCCATTTCGGCGGCCTCGCCCAAGCGGCTGGGCGCGCCGGGGCGCATGACCACGGCGCCTTGCGGCAGGCAGAGGGCGGTATCCTCGACGAAGACGCTATCAGGGAAGGCTTCCAGCGCGTCGAGTTCCACCACTTCGGCGCCTGTGCTGCGCAAGGCGGCGATGTAATCGGCGTGATGGGCTTGCATCAGGGCCAGATCGGGGGTTCCGATATCCACCGCGCGCAGGCCCGCCGTGATGCTGGCGCTGGGTTTGCGGGTGATTGCATGGGTGAAGCGGTAAGAGGCGCTCATGGCTCAGCCTTTCATCAGGGCGGCGACCAGCCCCGGCAATTGTTTGAAATCATTGAAGGCGGCGTCGTGCGGCAGATCATGCACCGGTGTCTTGCGATAGCCTTCGGTGTAGATCAGGAAGGGCAGCTTGGCATTGGCGGCGGTTTCGGCATCCACTTCGCTATCACCCACGAAGATCACTTGGGCGCGGCCCAGATCGCCTGCGGCGGCCAGCAAGGGCGCGGCGTCGGGTTTGCGCATTGGCAGGCTGTCACCGCCGTAAACAGTCGCAAAATGCCGGTCGAGGCGAAGGTGGCGCAGGACAGCTTGGGTCGGCGCAAGGGGTTTATTGGTGCAGATGCCCAAGGCGCAGCCCATTTCGGCCAGTTGCACAAGCGCCCGCGGCACGCCGGGATAGATCAGCGTGTGTTCAAAAGCCGTCTCATAAAGCTGGTTGAAGCGTGTCATCATCGGGGCAAAGAGCGGCCCGTCAGGGGCCATGCCAACGGCCCCGAGCACCTGTTGCAACAGATGTGGCACGCCTTTGCCGATAAACCCGCGAATCTGGTCGGGGGGCAGCGTGGCAAGGCCAAGCTCTGCCAGCACCGTATTGGCGGTGGCGGCGATATCGGGCGCGCTGTCGATCAGCGTGCCGTCCAGATCGAAGATAACGGCGGTCAAAGGGCGGCCTCGGCAGCGGCGCGGATCGCGGCAATATTGGTGCCGTAAGGGGCCGGGTTGCTGACCGACCCGCCTTTGAACACGGCGGAGCCTGCGACCAGCACATCGGCCCCCGCGGCTGCCACCAAAGGTGCGGTTTCGGGTGTGACGCCGCCGTCAATCTCGATATGCACCGGGCGGTCGCCGATCATGCTGCGCAGTTTGGCAACCTTCGACACCTGCGAATGGATGAATTTCTGGCCACCAAAGCCGGGGTTTACCGTCATCACACAGATCAGATCGACCATATCGAGCAGGTATTCCACGGCCTCGACCGGCGTGCCGGGGTTGATGGCAAGGCCGGCCTTGGCCCCTGCCCCGCGAATGGCTTGAAGCGTGCGGTGGATATGGGGCCCGGCCTCCAGATGCGCGGAGATCACATCGGCACCGGCTGCCGCAAAGGCCTCGATATAGCTGTCCACGGGGGCGATCATCAGATGCACATCCATCACCCCTCTGATATGCGGGCGGATGGCGGCACAGGTGGCGGGACCGAAGGTGATATTCGGCACGAAATGCCCGTCCATCACATCGACATGCACCCAATCGGCACCCTCCGCCTCGATCGCGCGGCACTCGGCCCCGAAATTGGCGAAATCAGCGGAAAGGATGGAGGGGGCGATCTTGATCTTGCGGTCGAATGTCATGGCAGGACTCCTGTTATCCGCCCCCTTGTAAGGGCGAAGCGCATCAAAGGTAAACACCTCTGATGCGCTGCGACATTCAGGCGGCGACGAGGCGCGCGCGTTTCCATTGCAGGATCAGAACCGGGCTGATCGCCGCCGCCGCAAGCGCCATGGTCGGCAACCCCGGGGCCACGAACAACAGGCCCACCAGCCCGACATACCACCGCTCCACCCGCGTCATGGTGGTGAAGATATAGCCCGAGAACGCCGCCCCGATGGAGGCAATGCCCAGCATCGCCCCCAGAAGCGTGATGGCAAAGGCCGACCATGTGAACCCATCGGCCACCAGCAACAAGGCAGGCGAATAGACGAAGACGAACGGCACCAGCGCCTTGGCGATCCCCAGACGGAAGGCGGTGTTGCCGGTCTGGAACGGGTTGGACCCCGCAATCCCCGCCGCAGCATAGGCGGCAAGCGCCACCGGCGGGGTAATATCGGCCAGAACCCCGTAATAGAACACGAAGAAATGCGAGACCAGCGGTTGCACCCCAAGTTGCGCCAAGGCAGGGGCGGCAACGGCGACAAGGATGATATAGGTGGCGGTGGTGGGGATACCGGCCCCCATGATGATACAGGAAAACGCGATCAGGATCAGCGAGACGAACAGCGCCCATTGGGTCACCGTGAAATAGGCCAAGGGGCCGAAAGTGCTAAGCATGGTGCCGATATCGGTCGCGGTTTGCACGACGACATAGCCCAGCCGGAACCCGACACCCGTCAGCGTAACAACGCCGACCACAATGCCCACCGTCGCCGCCGCAGCGCCCACCGCAATCGTATTGCGCGCGCCCATTGCAAGGGCGGTGACCAGATCGGGCAGCGTCAGGCGGTTCAGCGGATTTAGGAACCCGATGACCACGCAGGCGATGATGCCGTAAACCGCCGCGAAGTCGGGGGTGCGGCCGGACAGGATGAAATAGACCAGAATCGCCAGGGGGATGATCGACATCCAGTTCTGG
>JBFHGI010000026.1:0-10848 GCA_041583175.1 Pseudorhodobacter sp.
CGCATCGTCCTCATCAACCGCTTCAATGCGCTCGGCACCGCTGAGATCGTCCGCGTGGCATGACGCCGACGGGGAAAGGGGCCATCATGCCTCAGGCATGAGTTGCGCAACAACGCCGGCCACGATACATGGTTTGCGCCGCCCCGCCGACGGTTTTGGCCCAGCCAAATGCCTCTTCGATGCGTTTTCGGTGTTTGATGGACTGAGCATACCTCGCGCCGCCCGTCGGTGTTGACCGCAACCGCCACTATGGCGGCGACGCTGACGATCCGCCCCGAGCGTCGGACCTTGATGTAGGTGGCGTCCAGCCAGAGCTTCTCGGTGATTGCTGCGCATTCACCTGCCAGCCGGTGGATAGGGCCATTCGCCTTCCAACGGACGGTCAAGGAAGGCGTCAACGCGTTCGTCAATCTCGACGCACAGCCGCGAAACCTGGCTATTGGAAATGCCTGTCATGCCCATCGCCTTCACCAGCTCGTCGACCGAACGCGTTGATCCGCCAACTTCAAACCGCCGCCTGATCAAGCGTCACCAACTTCTGCGCATATCTCTCCTGATCTTCGAGGTGGTCGGCCCCGCATCGACACAAAGGTCGAGGAAGGCACGGGAAAGATCGCAGCCAATGATGATTGGTGGCATGGTAAAAGCTCTTGTCCATGTCATGCGGGCTCATAGCAGCGGCCCAAGCAACTGTTCAGGTTGATGACGACGCGGAGGGGGCCCTTGCTCCCAAACGGGGTGATGCCCCAAGGGGCGGACGGGCTCCCCTCCGCAACCACACTATGCCATATCTTTGCCAGACAGGGGGGGCGGTTTCAGGAACAACGCCCTCCGCTTCCATTATCCGCTCGGCGGCGAAGGCCAGCATCTCGCGCAAAAGATTTCCATCGACCTGCTTTTCAACCGGAGCGAGCAGAGCCATTCTCTCATCGGTCATCGTCATTTCCCTCTTCGATTTCGAGTATTGCAACCTGAACCTGTGCCGAAAGTCGACGATGACCAGCAGCGTCACCCCCGGCCGCGCGCTGCGCCGGGGGCTCCGCGCGCGGCCTCCTACACCACCCTGTGGGAAACGGCCCAGGATGGCATCCGACGGAAACCGATTGAGTTTAACCGAATTACGTTTCATGATGAGTGTCATTCTGAACCGAATCCGCAGTGGATACTTTTTCTGGCTCTGATTTATTGTAAAAATTGGTCATTTTCTTGAATGCAATCTTGGGGAAAAATAGATTCTATTTCGGGTGCCTCACATCACCTGATCCATCATAGCGCCGATGTAGCTGCTACGCTTTGCGCGCTTCTCGAAATACCTGTTTTCAGACACAGGTCAGAGAACGCAACAGGGGCCAAGCTTACGGAAGGGCAAATTTCATGTCTTGGAGCGCTCGCCTTTCTCCACGACATCGGGAAGCTGGCCCCTTCCTTTCAGATCAAAGCCCTGCCCCCGCCCCATTCCCGCAAGCCGCGCGATCACTTGCGTTGCGGTTGGAAATGGCTGTTGCAAGGCGACGCCGAGAACGCACTTGGCGGGCATGCGTCCCATATCGTCCGCTGGGATGGGATAGAGGTCTGGTTTAAAGTGCTCTTTGCCCATCATGGCCGCCCGGTTCCCTGTCCGGATGAAAGCTGGGCGCAGGATGCCTTCGCCCCGTTGGAGGGATATGACTGGAAAGCCGAAGAAACCTACATGGGGCAGGCTCTTGCATCATGGTTCCCCGAGGTCCGGGAGCACTGCCCACCACCGCCATCTCCCTCTTTTGCACATTTCTTTTGTGGCCTGCTCGCACTGGCGGATTGGATCGGCTCTGATCGAGACGCATTTCCATTCGTAGAGGCATTCGACCCCGACTATTGCGACATCGCCCGAAAGCGGGCGCAACAGCGACTGCATGACATTGGACTGGACACCTCCGATCGCCATCTGCGTGGCCCTGCTTCATGGGTGCTTTTATCAGATCACCCGACGGCACGGCCCGCGCAGAAAACCGTGGCACAAACACCACTCTCCGAACACCTCATGATCCTTGAAGCCGAAACGGGCGCGGGCAAGACCGAAGCGGCGTTGTGGCGCTTTGCTCATCTGTATGAAAGTGGTGCCGTGGACAGCCTCTATTTCGCCGTCCCCACCCGTGCCGCTGCGCGCCAGTTGCAAAGCCGTGTTAACGCGGCACTCGCTCGTATGTTCTCCGCCCCAGCCCCCGAAGCCGTGCTTGCGATCCCGGGTCAGACAGTTTCCGGTGACGCGCATGGCATTCGCTTGCCCGCTTTCGAGGTCAAATGGGATGATAACGCAGGCAACGAAAACCGCGCAAAACGCTGGGCCGCCGAACACGCTACGCGGTTTCTCGCAGCGCAAATCGCGGTCGGCACTGTGGATCAGGCAATGATGGCAGGGCTTCAGGTCAAACATGCGCATTTGCGCGGATCGGCCCTATCGCGATCTTTGCTTGTCATAGACGAGGTTCACGCCTCCGATGCATGGATGACGGAAATCCAGCGCGCGGTCCTGCGCGACCATCTGGCGCTTGGCGGGCATGCGCTTTTGATGTCGGCAACCCTTGGAGCGGTGGCGCGCTCCGCATGGCGCGAAACGCCGCTTCCCACCCTCTCGGAGGCAGAGCAGGCACCCTACCCAGCGGTTTGGACAAAAGGCGACTGTTTCCCCATCCAAACCCGCGATGGTGCGCAAAAGGATGTCGCGATCACCACCCACAGAGGCTGGAACGGAGAAGTTGCCGCCGCAAAGGCCATATCGGCGGCCCGTCGCGATGCGCGGGTGCTGGTCATCCGCAATACCGTTGACCGCGCGCGCGAAACATTTGCCGCCTGTTTGAATGAAGCCCCCGATCTGGTGTTTCATCTGAACGACACACCAACCCTGCATCACAGCCGGTTTGCCGCCGAAGACCGTGCGCAGCTAGATGCCAAGGTCGAGGCCGTTCTAGGCAAGGACAGCCCCGCGCAGGGCGTAATCGTCATCGGCACCCAAACACTGGAACAATCGCTCGACATTGATGCCGATATCCTCAACACCGACCTTTGCCCGATAGATGTGCTTTTGCAAAGAATCGGCCGCCTGCACCGCCACAAACGGCCCCGCCCCGACGGGTTTGAACAGGCCAACGCCGAGGTTCTTTGTCCCGAGGGCGACCTTGGCCGGCTAACGGCGGAACCAGAGAACGGCTTGGGCACATATGGTCAGAACACAACGCTTTCCGGCGTTTATCTCGACGTGCCGGGTCTGGCCGCGACACTGCACGAGATCGAGAGCACACCCCTGTGGCGCATTCCACAGATGAACCGCAGACTGGTCGAACGCGCCACTCACCCCGAACGCCTCAACGAGATTGCAGCTAGGAACGGATGGGAAGACTATCGTCGCCGCGTGACAGGAAAGGTCATCGCGGAAACCATGGGGGCGCAGAATGTTATCCTCGACCGTCGCAAAGAGTTCCCCGACGCCTTCCCCAACGAGGAGGCCATCCGCACGCGGCTGGGCGAAAGCGGCACAGTCATCACCTTCCCCGAAGGCACAATTGGCCCCTTCGGGACGCCTGTCACAACGCTTGCCTTACCCGCCCATTGGTCACGCGATCTGACGGGAGACGAGGCAACAGAGATCATCACGACATCCCCGCTCACATTCCGCGTCGGGACCACGGGCTTCATTTATGACGCATCGGGGCTGACTCGTCTGGAGGAGACACAACTATGACACATAACCTCTTGGTTGACCCCCTCATTCATACCAACGGCGACGCTCTGACCCTGCCCGGGGTTTTTGCCGTGATGGCCCGTGGCGAGGTTGCAAGCTTCCCCGCCCTGCGCCCCCATCAACGGCCCGCATGGCATATGTTCCTCGTGCAGTTGGCTGTTCTGGCGCGCAGCGGAGAGGATGACCCCCTGCCCGAGGACGAAGACACATGGCGCGAAAATCTGCGCGGACTGACCCCCGAGTTCGACGATGACGCACCATGGCATTTGGTCGACGAGGACGACAGCAAGCCCGCGTTCTTACAGCCCCCCGATCCCGGCGGCGCGAAATGGAGCGATGTGGCGACACCCGATGCGCTCGACATGCTCATCACCTCGCGCAACCACGATCTCAAACGCGAAATCGCCCATGATGCCGCGCCGCAAGACTGGCTCTTTGCGCTGGTGAGTCTGCAAACGATGGAGGGGTTCGGTGGAAGAGAGAATTACGGCATTGCGCGCATGAATGGTGGTTCCTCGTCGCGGGCGATGATCGGCCTTGCACCGGTGCAATCCGGCACAGCGATCATAGACCCGTCGGCATGGTGGCGGCGCGATGTCACCCGTCTGACCGCAAAACACGATGGCCTGTCGGGGCCTGCGCTTCTGTGGTGCCTGCCATGGCCTGAAAAGCAGATGCTTGACCTCCATGCGCTCGATCCGATGTTCATCGAGGTCTGCCGCCGCATCCGCCTTCTTGAAGGGCCGCAGGGAATTTATGCCAAACGCGGCACATCTAAAGCCGCGCGCATCGCGGCAAAGGAAGCTAAAGGCATGACCGGCGACCCTTGGGCACCTATCCACCTGTCCGAGAACAAAACCCTGACTCTCGGGGAACAGGATTGGAGTTATAAACTTCTCAACCGCCTGCTCTATGGCGGTGAATGGAAAGTGCCGGAACTGGCCACACCGTCAGGTGAGGAAAAGGCCGTAGACATGGCCTTGGTCGCCGAAGCCTTTGCCCGTGGCAATTCCAAGACCGACGGTTTCAAATCCCGCGTCACTCCCATCCCCAAAGCCGTGATCAAATCCATGATCGGCCCCCAAGCCAAAGAGTTTTCTACGCAACAGATCAAAACCATCGAAGATGTCGACCATGCGTTGCGGGACGGGTTGGCGCTGATTGCCGCTGAAGGTGATTATGCCAAACGCGGTAAAGCCGAATATTCCCGCAGCCAGCCCGCACGCGACCAGTTCGCGCGCATCGCCGATGCGGCGTTCTTTCCGGCGCTTTGGGAAAAACTGTCGCACTCAACCGAGGAAGCGCGCAATGCCGCGCATAACCGCTTTACCCGCCACTTGGCCGCAGCGGCACGCGCCGAATTTGAACGCGCCGCCCCCGCGATTCCCTGTGCGGGGATCATGCGCCCGCGCGCCATGACCCGCGGCCGTTCGGCTTTCGAGGCCGGTATTCGAAGAATCTTTGAGCGATCAGGGATCGAGGAGAAAGAACATGTCTGAAAGTGACAGCATAGCTGGCACACGCGCCTTGGCGATTGCCACGGCTCTTGCCCATGCCCCCAGCGGCGACAAATCCTCCGCGCGCCGCATGGGGCCAGAGGGCGCGCCGATATTTTGGCGCATGGCCGCGCGGTTCAACATGACGACGACCGAAGAACCAGCATGGCGCGCAATCACAAAGGCATTGGCCCTGATGACCCCCGCCAGCGCAACCGAAAGCATCCACGAAGATCATCGCTGGTTCGGGGCGGTTCTTGCAGATGGCGGTGACGCGCAGGCGCACCTTGAAAAGCCGGTGCTCTCCGAACCCCGTCTTGCACGTTTGCTCGCCGCAAGGGGCACAGCACGGCACGACGCCCTTGAGCGGGCCATCCGAATGCTGGCTCACAAAAAAGTCAAAATTGACGTGCCTAGCCTTGCCTGGGCCTATTTGAACGAAGACGGGCAGGACATCGCCCGACGCTACTATCAGCGCCTCGATCAGAGCGCGCGCACTCGTGAAAAGGAAACCCAAAATGTCTGATCCGCGTTTCTTGCAAATCCACTTCCTCGCTCCCTATACCGCCGCGCTGCTCAACCGTGACGATGCGGGCCTTGCCAAGCGTCTGCCCTATGGCGGAGCCTTACGCACGCGGGTCAGTTCGCAATGCCTCAAGCGGCACTGGCGACTGGCCGAAGATCCCCATGCATTGAACGAGATTGATGGGGCGGAGGATGCCTTCCGGTCGCGTGAAATCATTGAACGCAAGGTGTTCGGCGATTGGACTGAAAGCGTTGACGAAGACGTGCGCAAGGAAATCGGCGATGCCCTTTTGCAGGCAGTCTATGGCGAGAAGGGCGTTGACAAGAAGTCGCGTCAAACACTGCTTCTGGGGGCCGTTGAAATCGCTTATCTGACCAAAGCCGCGAAGGAACTAGCGGCTGAAACTGGCGGCGACAAGAAAGCCGCGAAGGAATTGGCGAAAGACTGGCTCAAAGAGCATAAGGCCAACCTCAAAGCGATGAGCGAAGGCGCCAAACTGCCCGCCGGTCTGACGGGGGCGCTCTTCGGGCGTATGGTGACATCTGACCCGCGCGCCAATATCGAGGCGCCCGTGCATGTCGCACATGCCTTCACCGTCCACGCGGAAGAAGCGGAAAGCGATTATTTCATCGCTGCCGACGATCTTGCCCGCGAAGAGGACACCGGCGCAGACACCATTCAGGAAACCGAACTGACCTCGGGGCTGTTCTATGGCTATGTCGTGATTGACCTGCCAGGGCTGATCAAAAACCTCGGCGGAGACGTAGCGCTGGCCGGTGAGGTATTGCACAATCTCACCTACCTAATCTCCGAAGTCTCACCGGGCGCGAAACTGGGATCCACCGCGCCCTATTCCCGCGCCTCGTTCATGTTGCTGGAGGCCGGAGACCGGCAACCGCGCTCACTCGCCGAAGCGTTCCGCACGCCCTGTAAGGCCGAAACGGGCCAAGCCGTCGCCGCATTGTGCAATCATCTGGCCGCGCTCGATGCCGCCTACGCCACTGGGGAAGCCCGTCGCGTGATGTCGTTGGCCAGCAGCGAGGTGCCCGAAGCAGAACGCGGGTCGCTGGCGGATCTGGCCCAATTCGCCAAATCCCTTCCTGAGCGCCTGAAGGCACCGGAGGCGGCATGACGCAGCGCTGGCTCCACCTTCACCTCGCCGCGCCGCTCATGGCGTTTGGCGGGGTGACCATCGACCATGTCGGCCCGACGCGGGATTACCCCGCCGCCTCTGCGCTGACGGGGCTTTTCGCCAATGCGCTTGGCTGGCGACGCGAGGACAGCGCCGCCCATCAGCGGCTGCAAAACCGATTGGAATTCGCTGCTCTTTCGGCGCTCCCCGAAGGACGACATGCCCCGCTTGTTATGACCGACACGCAAAACGCCAAACTGGAAAAAGCCGACAAAGGCTGGACCACATGGGGCCAACCCGAAGGACGTGCGGGGGCCACTTATGACAGCCCGCACCGACGCCGCCGCGACTATCTGGCCGATCATGACACCCATGTGGTTGTCCGCCTGACTTCGGACGAGGCCCCTTCGCTTGAGCAACTGGCCGAGGCGCTCGACCGTCCGGCACGGCCCTTGTTTCTGGGGCGCAAACCCTGCCTGCCCACACGTCGTCTCTTTGCCGGCTGGATCGAGGCCGACAGCCCCCATGCAGCCCTCACGGCTCTCGCGGCAGAGGGTATGAAAGGCCGCGCGATCTGGCCTGATGATGGCCGAACCTACGAAGCCGCGCTCAAATACGACCTTCAGGATTTGCGCAACTGGAAAACCGGCCTGCACGGTGGCACACGGATCGTCTGTGAGGGAGAAATCGCATGAGCCTCCATCTCATCGAACTCCCGCTCCACCTGCCAGATCTGCATCGCTGGGGGGCGAAACGTGGCCTTGGAAAAGGCATCTTTGACGAGGGACTGGCCCTGCATCACCTGATGGGCGAGGTCTTTGGCCCCGCCATTCTGCACCCTTTCCGCCTCATGGTCGCGCCGCGCGCAACGCAGGCCACGCTTTACGCATACAGCACACAGCCGGCAGAATCCCTTCTGGAGACGGCCCAAAGCGTCGCGCCACCCAGTGAGAGCGCGGTTTTGGAACTCGACCGGCTCCGTTCCCTCCCTCGTCCAGCCAACACATGGCACGCAGGGCAACGGCTCGGCTTCGATCTGCGCCTGCGCCCTATCGTCCGACTGGCCTCTGCTCTGACCACAGAAAAAACGGTCTTTGCCAAAGGGGCAGAAGTGGATGCCTTCCTCGCCGAAACCTTGCGCAACGACCATGCACGCCCTCGTGAAGAGGTCTATCTCGGCTGGCTTGCCAAACGGCTCTTGCCCGCGACTGAACTGGAACGGGAGACCACCCGTTTGCATAAATTCCAGCGTCAGGTCGTCCTGCGGGACGGAAAGCGGATCGAGGGTCCAGATGCCACGATCCTCGGCACCTTGACTGTGCGAGACCCGCAGGGCTTTGCCGACCTTCTGGCACGCGGCATCGGGCGCCATCGCGCCTATGGCTATGGCATGTTGCTCCTACGTCCGCCGCAACGCAGGAGCTGAACGATGCTCAAGGGACGCCTCGGCCTCGACAGCGCCAAAGTTCCCCATGCCGATCGTACGGGATGCCTCTATCTCGCCCGCGGCGCCCTTACGGCGCGAGACGGCACACTCGCCTTTGTGCAAGGCGAAACTACCCCCGCCGATGCGCTTTCCCCCGGCGACTACGCGATCCCGCTTCAGGCCGTCTCCATGATCCTCTTGGGGCCCGGTTCCACAGTCAGTCACGATGCCCTACGCCTCTTAGCCCATGCTCGCACAGCACTTGCTGCCGTGGGCGAAGACGGCGTGCGCCTCTACACCGCGCCCCCGATGATCCCCGACAGGTCAGGACTGGCGCGGCTTCAAGCCCGCATTTGGGCCGATGATGACCTGCGCATTATGACCGCACGGCGGATGTATGCCCTGCGCCTTGGAGAAATCCTTCCTCACAGAGATCTCAATGTGCTGCGCGGGATAGAAGGCGCGCGCATGAAAGAAACCTACGCCCTCTGGGCACAGCGTATCGGCATAGATTGGCGCCGACGCAAATACGACCGCAGCAATCCCAATGCAGCCGATCTGCCCAATCAGGCCCTCAACCATGCCGCCAGCGCCGTAGAAGCAGCCGCCGCCATCGCCGTCACCGCAACAGCAACAATTCCACAACTGGGCTTTATCCACGAAGACCCCGGTCAGTCCTTTGTTCTCGACATAGCCGACCTCTATCGCGACCAAGTCATCATTCCTTGCGCATTCAAAGCCGCCAAACAGGTCCGTGATCGTCCCTCTGAAAACATCGAACGCTTCACCCGTCGCCTGATTGGCCGCACCCTATCCGACGAAAAAGTCATTCCCGCGATGATCGAACGGATCAAAGCCTTGATCGAGGGGCGAGATTGATGCCACTCACCATTATCGTGACCCGAGATGTCCAAGCCCGATACCGCGGCTTCCTGACCTCCGTCATGTTGGAAATCTCGCCAGGTGTCTATGTCGCCCCCGATATGACAGCAGGTGTTCGAACACGTGTTTGGAGCGTCGCCTCAGACTGGTGGGAAACCTTGCGTCAAGGCTCCCTCACCCTTGTCTGGCGGGACACCACCGCGACCGGTCACCTGAAAATCGATACATTGGGCGAACCTCCCAAAGACATTGTCGATGCAGATGGCATTTTACTCGTAAAACGAAAGTAACTACAATCACGACTCGCCCGCCCGCTCTTTGACAATTAAATAAAATCAACCTATTGCTTGCGAGAGGTTCCCCCGCACCCGCGGGGATAGACCCTGGTGGACCTGTTCGGCGGGCTGGACGCAATGGGTTCCCCCGCACCCGCGGGGATAGACCCCCGAATAGTGGGTCATTCTCTGGCAACATACCGGTTCCCCCGCACCCGCGGGGATAGACCCTACGCCTACCTAAAAGAGCGGCTGGAAGTGACGGTTCCCCCGCACCCGCGGGGATAGACCCATCCCGGCGCTTCTGATCGCCGCCGCCATCGCGGTTCCCCCGCACCCGCGGGGATAGACCCATTTCCTTCAGGGGGTCCGCCGGGGATATGACGGTTCCCCCGCACCCGCGGGGATAGACCCCACGAGAGCAACCGGCACCAGCACCATCAGGCGGTTCCCCCGCACCCGCGGGGATAGACCCCGAGCGGGGAGATAGGAGATAGACGTGGACTGGGTTCCCCCGCACCCGCGGGGATAGACCCTGGCAGACCGCTACCGGCACCGCGCCGTCGGGGGTTCCCCCGCACCCGCGGGGATAGACCCTGGTCCAAGTACGCCACGTCTGACAAAGCCACGGTTCCCCCGCACCCGCGGGGATAGACCCGGGACTGAGCCAAACCAGTTGCGCGGTCCCGAGGTTCCCCCGCACCCGCGGGGATAGACCCTGGTCAACCTTGGCGCGCGGGACCATCATGGGGGTTCCCCCGCACCCGCGGGGATAGACCCACCAGAAGCAGGCATCCCGACCACCATAGGAAGGTTCCCCCGCACCCGCGGGGATAGACCCAAGGGAGAAAATCCTTGCGCAGCACTGATAAAGGTTCCCCCGCACCCGCGGGGATAGACCCAGGAGGAAGCAGCATGAGCGACATGGTGAACCGGTTCCCCCGCACCCGCGGGGATAGACCCCATCTGTCGTTGATGCCCTGTACGATGCCGTGGGATCCCCCGCACCCGCGGAGATAGACCCGCCATTGTTGACGATAGCGGGCTGACCGGCGGGGTTCCCCCGCACCCGCGGGGATAGACCCTCCACGGGTCACGGCCCGCATTAGTTCTACATGGTTCCCCCGCACCCGCGGGGATAGACCCGAACCACCGGCCCCGCCAGCGAACGCCAACGCGGTTCCCCCGCACCCGCGGGGATAGACCCGATCAATCTTCGCCTGGACGACGCCACGACGCGGTTCCCCCGCACCCGCGGGGATAGACCCGCGGACATCACCGCGCCCCCTTGATCCGTGCGGGTTCCCCCGCACCCGCGGGGATAGACCCCCTTGCAACAGCACTGACCGGGACCACACCCAGGTTCCCCCGCACCCGCGGGGATAGACCGCAC
>JBFHGI010000027.1:0-10835 GCA_041583175.1 Pseudorhodobacter sp.
CTGGAACAGGCGGGGGTTGCCGTGATGCCGGGGCCGTCGTTCGGTGCGGCGCTGCGGACGTGGTTGCGCCTTAGCCTGACGCAGCCTGACGAGGTGACAGAAGAGGCGTGCCGCCGGATTGCGGCTTTCGCAAAGGGATATCGCGCATGAAAACCGTAGGGCAGGCGTTGACCGAAGGATTGGTCGCGCGGGGGGTGAAGGTGGTGTTCGGCATTCCCGGCGTGCATACAATCGAGCTTTATCGCGGGTTGTCGGGGTCTGGCATCCGCCATGTGACGCCCCGGCATGAACAAGGCGCGGGGTTCATGGCTGATGGTTATGCCCGCGTGTCGGGCAAGCCGGGGGTGGCCTTTGTGATTACGGGGCCGGGGCTGACCAATGCGCTGACGGCGATGGCGCAGGCCAAGGCGGATTCGGTGCCGATGCTGGTGATTTCCGGCGTCAACCGCCGTGCGAGTTTGGGCCAAGGCCTTGGCCTTTTGCATGAATTGCCCGACCAGCAGGCAATGGTCCGCGCGCTCTGCCCCAGCTTTCAGGTCACGGGGCCGGAGGTGTTGGAGCGGTGCCTGAACCTTGCCTTCGCTGCGATGCTGGAAGGGCGTCCCGGCCCCGTGCATATCGAGGTTCCGACCGATGTGATGGGGATGGACGCGGTGGAAAGCGGTGCTGTGCCGCGGGTTGCGCCAAGCTTGCCCGATGCGGCGGCACTGGATCGGGCAGCGGCTATGTTGACCCGCGCGGCGCGCCCTGTGATCCTTGCGGGCGGCGGCGCGCGCGGTGTCGACATTCGGGCTTTGGCCGAAATGCTGGACGCCCCTGTTGTGCAAACCGTCAACGCGCGGGGCATCATGGCGGGGCATCCGCTGGGCGTTGCGGCCTCTCCCAGCCTTGACGCTGTGCGCGCGCTGATCACCGGGGCCGATCAGGTTCTGGCCATCGGCACCGAATTCGGGCCGACGGATTACGATATGTATGTGCGCGGTGGGGTGCCACAGATCCCCACTATGATCCGCGTCGATATCTGCCCGCTACAACTGGCCCGCCACCCCTGCGCCTTGGCCATCCGTGCCGAAGCCGCGGCAGCCTGTGAGGGCCTGACCGCACGGCTGGAGCCCCGGTCTGGCAGCGGCGAGGCCCGCGCCGCCGCCACCATGGCCGCAGCAGAGGCCGAAATTGCAGGCCTGTCGCAGGATATGCCCGATCAGATTGCCTTTCTGAACGCGCTGCGCGATGCGGTGCCGGGGGCGATTGTGGTGGGTGACAGTACGCAGCCCGTCTATGCCGGAAACCTGCTGTATGACCATGACCGCGCGGGTGGCTGGTTCAATGCCGCCACCGGATACGGTGCTTTGGGCTATGCGCCGGGGGCTGCCGTGGGGGCTGCGATCGCTTCCCCCCGCTCCCGCGTGTTTTGCCTGATCGGCGATGGCGGCCTGCAATTTTCCCCCGCCGAATTGCGCGTCGCGGTAGAGGAACGTCTGGACGTCACCTATCTGGTCTGGAACAACGCCGGTTATGGCGAGATTGCCGCCGCCATGCGCGAGGCCAATACCGAAATCATCGGCTGCACCCCCACCCCCTTGGGGCTGGAGGCCTTTGCCGCCGCATGCAACCTGCCCTATGCCTGCATCCCCCCCGACCCCGAGGCACTGCGCGATACCATCGCCACGCAGGGACCAAGGCTGATCGAGATCAGGGTGTTCTAGGCCGGAAACACCGCCCCCTACCGCAAAGGCCATTTGCAAAAGCGGCCAAATCCGATAGCCCTTTGCCAAGAGCAACCGGAGGATGGACGATGCGCAAACTTGCGGCAGGAAACTGGAAAATGAATGGCACATCGGCGGATCTGGCCGAGGTCAGCGCCCTGATCGCGGCGCAGTCCAAACCCGGTTGCGACATGCTGCTTTGCCCGCCCACAACCTTGCTGTCCCGCATGGCCGATATCGCTGCGGGCTCGCCGCTGATGATCGGCGGGCAGGATTGCCACGCCAAAACCACAGGCGCGCATACCGGCGATATTTCGGCGGAGATGCTGAAGGATGCAGGCGCGACCCATGTCATCCTCGGCCATTCCGAGCGCCGTGCCGACCACGGCGAAAGCGATATCGCTGTGCGGGCGAAAAGCACCGCTGCCCTTGCCGCTGGCCTTACCGCCATCGTCTGCGTCGGCGAAACCGAGGCGCAGCGCGACGCGGGCACAACGCTTGACGTGATCGGCACGCAGCTGACCGGCTCGCTTCCCGCGCAGCTTTCGGGCGCCCCCGACAGCCTTGTCATCGCTTATGAGCCTGTCTGGGCCATCGGCACAGGGCGCACCCCGACGCTGGAGGAAGTGGGCGAGGTTCACGCCTTCATCCGCGCCGCAGTGGTTGAACGCTACGGCGTGCAGGGAAAGGCGATGCGGCTGCTCTACGGTGGCTCGGTGAAACCGTCCAATGCCGCCGACATCTTTGCGGTGCCCCATGTCAACGGCGCGCTGGTCGGTGGCGCAAGCCTGAAGGCCAGCGATTTCGGCCCCATCGTCGCGGCCCTGTCCGCCGCATAATCCGAAATGCAAAACCTGTCGCAATCCCCCACCGATCCCGCATTCGTGCAAAACCCCTATGCGTTCTATGACACCGCGCGGGCCGCGGGGCCGTTTTTCCATTGGCAGGACTATGGCAAAACCTGCGCCACCTCTTACGCGGCGGTCAACGCGATCCTGCGCGACCGCCGCTTTGGCCGCGAAATTCCTGCAAATAAACGCCCCGACATCGCCCCCCATACCGCCCCTTTCTACGCGGTCGAGGCGCATTCCATGCTGGAACTGGAACCACCGCGCCACACGCGTCTGCGCGGGCTGGTCATGCGCGCCTTCACCTCGCGCCGCATCAACGCGCTGGCCCCCGAAATCGCGCAGCTTTCGCACGAACTGATCGACGGCGTCCCGGATTCGCCCTTCAACCTGCTGGAAACCTTCGCCCAACGCCTGCCTGTCACCATCATCGCGCGGCTGCTCGGCGTGCCGGAATCCATGGGCAGCGACCTGCTGCGCTGGTCCAATGCGATGGTCAAAATGTATATCGCCGGCCGAAGCCGTGCCACCGAAGAGGCCGCCGCCGAAGCCAGCCAGAATTTCACCGATTTCATGCGCCGTTATATCGAGGAGCGCCGCACCCGCCCCGCCGATGACCTCATCACCCATCTGATCGCCGCCGAGGAAGACGGGCAGAAACTCTCCACCGACGAGATGATTTCCACCTGCATCCTGCTGCTGAATGCCGGGCATGAGGCCACGGTACATAGCATCGGCAATGGCGTGAAAACCCTGCTGGACACCCGAAGCCCGATCACAAGCGCCCCCATCGAGGCGGTGGTCGAGGAAATCCTCCGCTTCGACCCGCCCCTGCATATGTTCACCCGCTATGCCTATGAGGATGTGGAGGTGATGGGCCAGATCCTGCCCGAAGGGTCCGAGGTCGCCCTGCTCCTCGCTGCCGCCAACCGCGATCCGCAGGCGTTTGACAGCCCCGACCGGTTCAACCCGCAGCGCCCCGCAAAACCCAACCTCAGCTTCGGGGCGGGCCTGCATTTCTGCATCGGCGCCCCCCTGGCCCGGCTTGAATTGCAAACCGCCTTGCCGATCCTGTTCGAACGCCTGCCAGAGCTACGCTTTGCAGCCGCGCCAGAATACGCCGATCTCTACCACTTCCACGGGCTCGAACGGCTCATGGTCACGGCCTGACCAGCGCTTTCATCTTGGCAGAAATACCTTTGGGGGGTGAATTTGCCGCAAGGCAAAGAGGGGGGCAAACAGCCCCCCTGCCGCCGCCCTAGACAGGCAGCATCGTCGTGGATTTGATCTCTTCCATCGACAACAACGCCGTTACGTTGAAAATCCGCACCTCTGAAATCAGTGCCTGATAGAAAATATCATAGGCCCGCGCATTCTGTACGCGCACTTTCAGAATGTAGTCGATATCTCCCGCCAGCCGATGCGCTTCCAGCACTTCAGGGCGTTCCTGCAAGGCGCGCAGAAATTTCTTCTGCCAATCCGCCTCATGCTCGGAGGTGCGGATCAAGACAAAGAAACAGGCCTCCAGACCCAGCGCCTCTGCATCGAGCAAAACGGTCTGGCGCGTGATCACGCCATCCTCTTTCATCCGCTTGATACGATTCCAGACCGGCGTCTTGGATGACCCTGTCTTGCGGGCAATCTCATCGAGGCTCTGCGCCGCATCGGCCTGCAGTTCCGCAAGGATTTTTCGATCCATCTCATCCAATCGGGCTGCCATTCCTGTTTTCCTTCTTTTCACGGAACATCGCATTCAATTCCGCCAAGCATTAGAACAATTTTCCTTATCTGCAAGAGGATATGGCGCAATAGCGGGAAAATATCCTATATTGAGCCCAGAATTAGCCAAGGAAGAGCCATGCACGCCGCCCCAGCCCATCAGAATGTGATCTTTGTCGGCGCCGGCCCCGGTGCCGCTGCGCATGTGACGCTCGGGGCCTATCAGGCCCTGCAACAGGCCGATGTGGTGATCCATGACCGTCTGGTCGGGCCAGAGGTGCTGGCGCTGATCCCTGCAAACGCGCAGCAGGTCGATGTCGGCAAGGAGGGGTTCGGCCCCTCCACCAGCCAGACCACCATCAACGCCGTTCTGGTTGCCCATGCGCAAACCGGCCGCCGTGTCGTGCGGCTGAAAGGCGGCGATTGCGGTATTTTCGGGCGGCTGGACGAGGAAATGGAAGCGCTGGAGGCCGCAGGCCTTGGCTTTACCATACTGCCGGGGCTGACCACAGCCGCCGTGGCCGCCGCCGAAATCGGCCAATCCCTGACCCGCCGCGGCCGCAACCGCTCGCTGCGCATTGTAACGGGGCATGACATGGAAGGCTTTGCCGAACAGGACTGGCACGGGATTGCCCGCGCGGGGGAAGTGGCCGCGATCTATATGGGCAAGAAATCCGCGCGTTTCCTGCAAGGTCGCTTGCTGATGCATGGGGCGGCCGCCGATACGCCTGTCAGCGTGGTTGCCAATGTCTCTCGGTCCGACCAACAGATCATCGCGGCGACCTTGGCTGATCTGCCGCAGGCTGTTGCCCGCACCAATGGCCCTGCCGTTCTTCTTTACGGGCTGTCCCCGCGTGCGGCGGCCCTTTCCCTTCCCCAATTGCAGGAGGCCCAAGCATGAGCCGCGCATTCGTTACCAAAGTCATCACAGGCAATGACCTGCTGATCGGCGATGTGATTTACCTGACCGCCGATGATCAATGGTCGCGCGACCATGCCGAGGCCGAATTGATCGAGGATGAGGCCCACGCGCAGTTGCGTCTGCTGGACGCCCAGCGCGCAAAGAATGTGGTTGGCCCCTATCTGGCCGATGCAAAGCGCGGCGCCAAAGGCCCGGAACCTGTGCATTTCCGCGAGGCATTCCGCACCCGTGGCCCGTCCAATTACGCGCATGGCAAGCAAGTGGAACGTCCCAATGTATAACTACACCGATTTTGACGAGGCATTCGTCCGCACCCGCACCGCCCAATTCGCAGCGCAAGTGGAACGCCGCATCTCTGGCGCGCTGACCGAGGATGAGTTTCGCCCGCTGCGCCTGATGAACGGCGTCTATCTGCAACTGCACGCCTATATGCTGCGGGTGGCAATTCCCTATGGCACGATCAATCCGCACCAGATGCGCCAGTTGGCACAGATTGCCGATACCTATGACAAGGGCTATGGCCATGTCACCACCCGCCAGAACATCCAGTTCAACTGGCCGAAACTGACCGATATTCCCAAGATCCTGTCGGATCTGGCGGATGTGGGGATGCATGCCATCCAGACCAGCGGCAATACCATCCGCAACGTGACCGCCGACCATTTCGCCGGTGCTGCGGCGGATGAGATCGAAGACCCGCGCCCGATTGCAGAGCTGCTGCGCCAGTGGTCGACCGATCACCCGGAATTCCAGTTCCTGCCGCGCAAGTTCAAGATCGCGATCACCGGCTCCTCCACCGACCGCGCCGTCACCCGCGCGCATGATATCGGGCTGCGCATGGTGCGCAATGAGGCGGGCGAACCGGGGTTCGAGGTGATCGTCGGCGGGGGGCTTGGCCGCACGCCGCTGGTTGGAACCACAGTGCGTGATTTCCTGCCCAAAGCCGACCTGCTTCCTTACGTGGAGGCGGTTCTGTCGGTCTATAACATGCTCGGTCGCCGCGATAACAAGTATAAGGCGCGGATCAAGATCACCCTGCATGAGACGGGAAAAGAAGAACTTTCCCGCCTGATCGAGGAACGGTTCGAGGAACTGCGCCCGCAATTCGGTGGCAATGACCAGGCGCTGCTGGACCAGATCACAGCAGCTTTCAGCACGCCCGAGTTGCGGCAGGCCGACACCGGCAGCTACCACGCCTTCTACAAAGCGGACCCCACGTTCCGCTCATGGGCCGATACCAATCTGGCGGCGCATAAGAACCCCGACTACCGGATTGTCACCATCAGCCTCAAGAAGCACGGGGCCACCCCCGGCGATGCCACCTCCGAGCAGATGCGCCTGATTGCCGATCTGGCCGAACGCTATGGCCATTCGGAAATCCGCATCAGCCATGAGCAGAACGTGATCCTGCCGCATGTGCATCTGTCGGATCTGGCGACGCTGCATGCCGCGCTGCGCGGATCGGGGCTGGAAACGGCAAATGTCGGGCTGATTTCCGATATTATCGCCTGCCCCGGCATGGATTATTGCGCGCTGGCAACGGCTCGCTCTATCCCCGTGGCACAGCAGATCGCCAACCGCTTTGACGAATTGAAGCTGGAGCATGACATCGGGCCGCTCAAGATCAAGATCTCGGGTTGCATCAACGCCTGCGGGCATCACCATGTCGGCCATATCGGGATTTTGGGGTTGGACCGCGCGGGCGTGGAAAACTACCAGATCACGCTGGGCGGTGACGGCAGCGAAACCGCAGTGATCGGCGAACGCGCCGGCCCCGGCTTTGCCTATGACGAGATTGTGCCCGCGATCGAGCGCATCATCGCGGCCTATCTGGAGCAGCGCGTTGATGCGGGGGAAACCTTCCTGCAAGCCTATCGCCGTCTTGGCCTTGCGCCGTTCAAAGCCGCGCTCTACCCCGATGAGGGCAAGCGCGATGCCGCGTGATACCCGCTTTGCCCCGATGGCAGAGCGCGTGGCGGGGCTGAACGCCCGCTACCGCCATCACGGGGCGACAGCCGTTCTGGAACACGCGCTGCGCGACCGCGATGTGGGTCGCGTGGCGTTGGTGTCCAGCTTCGGGGCGGAATCGGTGGTGCTTTTGCACCTGCTTTCGGTGATTTCACCGCATACGCCGGTGCTGTTCATCGACACGCAAATGCTGTTTGCCGAAACCCTGGACTATCAGCAGACGCTGGCCGAAAAGCTGTATCTGACGGATATCCGCCGTCTGACACCCGCGCCTGCACGGGTGGCGATGGACGACCCCGACGGCACGCTGCACCAGTTCAACACCGACGCCTGCTGCAACCTGCGCAAGACCGAGGTGCTGGAAGAGGCGCTTGCGGGGTTTGACGGCTGGATCACCGGTCGCAAACGCTACCAATCCGGCACCCGCGCCGAGGTGGAGTTTTTCGAGGCCGATGGCGAGGCGCGGCTGAAGATCAATCCGCTGGCCCATTGGACCCGCGACGACTTGCAAGACTACATGATCAACAACCGCCTGCCACGGCATCCGCTGGTGGCGCAGGGCTATCCCAGCATCGGCTGCGCACCCTGCACAAGCCCTGTCAAACCGGGTGAAGACCCGCGTGCAGGGCGTTGGCGCGGATCGGAAAAAACAGAATGCGGCATCCATTTTATCAATGGCAAAATGGTGCGCAAAACACAGGAGGACGCGGCATGAGCGTTATCGTCACCGACACCGGTTTCCACACAGAGACCCCTATTCCTGCCTTTACATCGCTGGCGCAACTGCCCTTCCACGAGGGTGCGATTGACCTTGCCAATATCGATGACCCCACCGCACTGGCCCCCTATCTGGCGGACCTGCGGTTGATCCGGGTGGATTTCCCCAGCTTTGCCGACGGGCGCGGCTTTACGCTGGGCCGCCGCTTGCGGATGATGGGTTTCAAGGGGCGGTTGCGCGCGCGGGGCCATGTGCTGGCCGATCAATACGCCATGGCGCGGCGCGTCGGCTTCGATGAGGTCGAGATCAGCGACGAGCTTGCCGCCCGCCAACCTGCCGATCAATGGCTGGCCCGCGCCGACTGGCAGGCCCATGACCACCAGTCGCGGTTGCGCGCCACGGCCTCTGCCTGACCGCGAAGCCTTCCCTCTGACATAGATCAAAGCTAGACAAAGGATACCGGTCTATAGCCGGGTAAACATATATGACCGAAAGCCTGACCTTGACCGACACTGCCACAAACCCCGCTCCGAAGCCTGCCAAGCCGCATTTGCCGGATGCGCAGGTGGTGACTGCTGTAAAACACTGGACGGATAGCCTGTTTTCCTTCCGCGTCACGCGCCCGCAATCGCTGCGCTTCCGCTCGGGCGAGTTTGTGATGATCGGTTTGATGGGCGACAATGGCAAACCCTTGCTGCGCGCCTATTCCATCGCCTCGCCCAATTGGGATGAGGAGCTGGAGTTCTATTCGATCAAGGTGCCGGATGGCCCGCTGACCTCTAAATTGCAGCATATCAAGGTGGGGGATGAGATTATCCTGCGGCCGAAGCCGGTGGGGACGCTGGTGCATGATGCCTTGCTGCCCGGCAAGCGGGTGTGGTTTCTGGCCACCGGTACGGGGCTTGCGCCTTTCGCCAGCCTGATGCGCGACCCCGAAACCTATGAGAAATACGATCAGGTCATCATGATGCACACCTGCCGCACGGTGGCAGAGCTGGAATATGGCCGCCAACTGGTCGAAGACCTGCAAAACGACGAGTTGATCGGCGAGATGGTGGAAGGCAAGCTGCGCTACTACCCCACCACCACCCGCGAAGACAGCCCGCAGATGGGCCGGATCACCGATAACCTGACCTCGGGCAAAGTGTTTGCCGACCTCGGCTTGCCCCCCATGAACGCAGCGGAAGACCGCGCGATGGTCTGTGGCTCGCTGGCGTTCAACGTGGATGTGAAAGAGGTTCTGGAAGGGTTCGGCCTGCGCGAAGGCGCAAATTCGGAGCCGTTGGAATATGTGGTTGAAAAGGCGTTTGTGGGCGACGGCATCTAGGCCCGAAGGTCACTCACTGCATTAAAAAAGCCGCGCAAACCATTGCGCGGCTTTTGTTTTATAAGCTTGAACCGGATCAGAGACCCAAGGCGGCTTTCACCTGATCCAAAGCGCCTTGCAGCAACAGCGGGTTGCTGGCGGCGGCATCGACAACCGATTTCAGGGTGGCTTTGGTCGTATCATCCAAAGACGCACCATCGATCAGCGCATTGACCTTCTCGGCGTCGAAGTTGGAAGCGTCCAGAATGGCGGACGGGTCCATCGCTTCGGCAGCGGCATTGGCAGCCTCGGTTGCTTCGGCGGCGGCTTCGGCAGCAGCAGCTTCGGCGGCTTCAGCAGCCGCTTGGGCCTCGGCTTCCGCAGCGGCAGCGGCTTCGGCAGCAGCGGCCTCGGCAGTGGCGGCACCGTCAGTGGCAGCGGCGGCAGCTTCTTCGGCGGCGGCTTTCGCAGCCTCTTCGGCGGCTTTCAATTCAGCTTCGGCTTTGGCAGCGGCTTCGGCAGCGGCGGCCTCGGCGGCTTTGGCCTCTTCTTCGGCTTTGGCGGCAGCCTCGGCAGCAGCGGCTTCAGCTTCGGCGGCAGCCTTTGCGGCAGCTTCTTCAGCCTCTGCAGCAGCCTTGGCCGCAGCCGCTTCGGCTTCTGCGGCGGCTTTCTTCGCGGCCTCTTCTGCTTGCAAGGCGGCCTCTTGTGCGGCTTGCTGGGCCGGCACATAGCTGAACTGGTAGTAACCAAGCCCTGCGGCCACGATCACGGCGGCGCCCAAAAGTACAGATTTATTCATATCACATTCTCCCATACCCGCCTGCGTTGACGGTTGCGGCGCTGTAATGACAGAAACGGGTTGATTTGGAAAGACTTTGCTGCACTGCGGCACCTGATCGGGCATCTTTCCACCGAAAGGTGTTGAACAACCGGGGCCAGAGGTCTATTTTACGCGGCGTAGGGCAATGCCCTGCACCGATATCAATGAAAGAAGGAAGCAAACCATAGCCCGCAGACCCCACAACGCCCCGCCGCAACGCGATACGGGCCCCCGTGTGAATGACCGCATCCGCAGCCCCGAAATCCGCCTGATTGGCGCGGATGGCGAAAACGTAGGCGTTGTGACGCCTGCCCGCGCGATGGCCATGGCCGAGGAGGCCGGGCTTGATCTGGTCGAGATCTCGCCAAATGCGGAGCCGCCGGTCTGCAAGATCATGGACTTCGGCAAATTCAAATATGAGCAGCAGAAGCGTGAGGCCGAGGCCCGCAAAAAGCAGCACATCATCGAAATCAAGGAAATCAAGTTCCGGCCCGGCACCGACAAGCATGACTATGACGTCAAGATGCGGTCTGTGCTGAAGTTCCTGGGCGAAGGCGATAAGGTCAAGGTGACTTTGCGCTTCCGTGGCCGCGAAATGGCACACCAGCAGCTTGGTCTGGAATTGCTCAACCGCGTGGCGGATGATGTGATTGCGGAAGAGGCGGGGAAACTGGAAAGCTTCCCCAAGCTGGAAGGCCGCCAGATGGTGATGATGATCGGGCCGAAATCAGCCCGCCTTGCCAGACATTAAGTCAGGGGTCGCTTTTGCGGCCCCTTTTTATTTGCCCTCCCGCGGGCGGGGCCGCGTCGGGATTTCCTTGAGCAACC
>JBFHGI010000028.1:0-10815 GCA_041583175.1 Pseudorhodobacter sp.
ACCAGCGGCGCCTCGGCCGCTTCGTCCAGCGCAGAGTTCCGGTCAAACGTGGCGTTGAAGCGCTGCACCCGCGCAGAGGTCAAAAGCTCCGACTGCGTTTCCTCGCGGCCAATCCAGCCCCGCAGGTGATCAAGGTCGATCGTCATGGCTCACCCCCTTTGTTTGCCAAGCGCCGGAACCGGACCATAGCCGCGCGGCTCCCCTTCCCAGACGGGGGCGGGGGCAGGGTAGGCCACCGGCCCGTTGGGCGTTTCCACCGTGACCTGCCGCAGATGCGGGTGCGACGACAGCCCCTCCATGTCATTCACCGATGCAAGCGCCACCTGCGCGCGCAGCAGCACCGCCACGGCTTCCGGCCCTGTCCGTCGGGCAAAACCCTCGGCCACCAGCGCATCGGTTTCGGCGCGGTTGGCGACCCGCGCCACATTGGTGGCAAAGCGCGGGTCCACCCCCAGATCCGGCCTGCCCAGAAACGCAGCGCAGAGCGCCCGCCACTCCCGATCACTTTGCACGGAAATCAGCGTCAGGCTGCCATCGCCTGCGGTAAACACCCCGTAAGGCGCGATAGAGGGATGGGCCATTCCCAGCCGCTCGGGGCTTTTGCCGCCACGATGGTTCAGCAGCGGAACCGTCAGCCAATCCGCCATCACATCGAACATCGAAACCGAGATATTGGCCCCTTTCCCCGTGATCCCGCGCCGGATGATTGCCTCCAGAATCGCCGCATGCGCGGTGGCGCCTGTTGCGATATCGACAATCGAAATCCCCACGCGCGACGGTTCCGAAGGCCCTCCGGTAATGGCACACAACCCGGATTCCGCCTGGATCAGCAGATCATAGGCCTTGCGATCCGCCATCGGCCCCGCTGTGCCATAGCCGTTGATGGAACAGGTGATGAGGCGCGGATATTCCTGCGCCAACCGTTCAAACCCGAAGCCCAGCTTCGCCAACGCCCCAAGTTTGAGGTTCTGGATCAGGATATCCGCATCCCCCAGCAACCCCTCCAGCGCAGCTTTCCCCTCCGGCGCGGCAAGATCCAGCGTGACCGAGGTTTTCCCCCGATTGAGCCAGACGAAATAGCTGGACTGCCCGCGTGCCACATCGTCGTAACCGCGGGCGAAATCCCCTTCAGGGCGCTCGATCTTGATAACCTCGGCGCCGGCATCGGCAAGGCGGGCGCTCGCAAATGGGGCGGCGACCGCTTGTTCGATCGCGACGACCTTCAAGCCTTCCAGCGGCAGGACCATCAGAACGACCTCGGCATGCCAAGCACATGCTCGGCCACATAGCTGAGGATGAGGTTGGTCGAAATCGGCGCGACCTGATACAGCCGCGTTTCGCGGAACTTGCGTTCAATATCGTATTCGCAGGCAAAGCCGAAACCGCCGTGGAACTGCAAACAGGCATTCGCCGCCGCCCAAGAGGCCTTGGCCGCAAGGTATTTCGCCATATTCGCCTCTGCCCCGCAGGGCTGGCCCGCATCATACAGCGCGCAGGCCTTGTAGCGCATCAGATTGGCGGCCTCGACCTCGATATAAGCCTCGGCAATCGGGAATTGCACGCCTTGGTTCTGGCCGATGGGGCGGCCGAAAACCGTCCGTTCCGAGACATATTTCGTCACCTTGTCGGTGAACCAATACCCATCACCGATACATTCCGCCGCGATCAGCGTACGTTCGGCGTTCAATCCCGTCAGGATGTACTTGAAGCCCATCCCCTCTTCGCCAATCAGGTTTTCCGCCGGGATCTCAAGGTTGTCGAAGAACAACTCGTTGGTTTCATGGTTCACCATGTTCAGGATAGGGCGCACCGTCATCCCCGATGTCATCGCCTCTTTGATATCGACCAGAAAGATCGACAGCCCTTGCGATTTCTTCTGCACCTCGGCCAGCGGCGTGGTGCGGGCCAGAAGGATCATCAGGTCGGAATGCTGCACGCGGCTGATCCAGACCTTTTGCCCGTTGATGACGTATTTATCACCCTTCTTCACCGCAGTCGTTTTAAGCTGCGTCGTATCCGTTCCGGTGGTGGGTTCCGTCACCCCCATGCTTTGCAGGCGCAACTCTCCACTGGCGAGCTTGGGCAGGATGCGCCGCCGTTGCTCTTCAGAGCCGTGGCGCACCAGCGTGTTCATATTGTACATCTGGCCATGGCAGGCACCGGAATTGCCGCCGGCACGGTTGATTTCCTCCATGATGACCGAGGCTTCCGTCAAACCAAGGCCCGAGCCGCCGTATTCCTCGGGGATCAGCGCCGCCATCCAGCCCGCCCGCGTCAGCGCGTCGACAAAGGCTTCGGGATAGCCACGCTCTTCGTCGATCTTGCGGTGATAGGCGTCCGGAAACTCGGCGCAAAGCGCGCGCACGGCGTCGCGGATATCCTGGAATTCATCGGTTTTTTGCTGATACATGCTGGCGGCTCCCAATTCCCTCCCGCAGACGCGGGCAAGGCGCGCGGCTGAAGGCTCCCGTGGGTTATCGCCAAAAATTCCCACCACCGCCAGAGAATTGATCGCATAAGTACCTGCGCCAAAGCCGCCGCAGAAAACCAAAACGCCCGCGTCTTGCGACACGGGCGTCCGGTAATTCCAATGCAAACGAGCTTAGCGGCGGATGCCCAAGCGTTTGATCAGCGACTGGTAACGCTCTTCGTCTTTGCCTTTGACGTAGTCCAGCAGCTTACGACGCTGCGCAACCATCATCAGCAAGCCACGACGGGAGTGGTTGTCTTTCTTGTGGCCCTTGAAGTGCTCGGTCAAAGTCGCGATGCGCGAGGACAGAATGGCAACCTGAACTTCGGGCGAACCGGTGTCGCCTTCTTTGGTTGCGTATTCTTTGATCAGTTGGGCTTTCAGTTCTGGCGTAATCGACATCGGGTTCTCCATAGTTGAATGTGACGGCGCAGGCCGGGATGTCGTCCAGCAAGGCCCTTGGTGCCCCGAACAGGGTCGGGACCGCGTGCGTATAAGGGGATTCTGCCGAAAAGGAAAGCACCCATTACACATGGAAAAAGGAGCCGCCGGTTTTTCGGGCAAAACCATGATTTAATTGAACTGTCCGCGGTTTTTGATCTTGCAGGGGCAGGGAGTAGGCTTTAGCTACCTCTTTCGTATAGGTTGTGTTTAGGTACCCGAATGCCCCCCGCAACGCGTTTGACAGATGTTCACGCATGCCCCGCGATTCCCGCCGGCCCCGTTGTCGGCCCCTGCGTTCCCAGTGTATTGACCGGCAAGCTTCCTCAATCCGTTCTGGGGGATATGTGCGCCTGCATCGGCCCGCCCGATCCGGTGGTGCGTGGCTCCCGTTCTGTCTTTGTGGGCAAGCGGCCTGCTGCCCGCATCGGCGATGCCACGGGCAAAGGCGGGGCCCTGATCGCAGGGCTGCCAACGGTTTTGATCGGCGATAAATCCTACTCCGGCATTGGTGAATGGGGCAAAGCGAGCGCTCCTTGCCTCAAGAAGGCTGCCAAGGCCGCAGCCGCTTTTGTGCGGGCCTGAGCGATGCAGCCCTATGACCCCATTCTGGACCTGCTGGATTTTGACGACGCGCAGATATTTGCCGTTGTCGATGGGGCGATGGTGGAAGATCTGCCCAAGGTTCTGGCGGATTACAACCTGTCTGCCCGCCCGCTCTACTACGACCACCAGAACCACTTCGCCAATGTCAGCGGCCCGCATCTGATCCATTGTCCGGACGAGTCCGTGATCGTGACAGTGCGCAGAGCCTTTCCGGCGAATGGTGTTGTCTGGTGGGTCTGGGCCGACGCGGATGAAAGCCATGCCAAGGCCGCGATTTTCCGGCATCTGCGCGGGCTGGGAATGGCTGAGATTCCCGAAGGCTATCCCAACCCACCCCGTCCCCGCGCGCCGATGGAGCGGGTGCTGTTCCGCCACGCCGATGCCCGCGTGATGGCCCGTGTGCTGCCGGTGCTGGAACCCGACCAACGCGCCCGCCTCTTTGGCAAAGCCGGTGCACTGGTCCTGGATGTCGGGGGCAGCCTGCGCCGCGCTTTGGTGCCTGCTGGCTTGCCACTCGCCCCGCCCGGTTTTCTCCGCCTGACTGCCGAACAGATGGATGCGATCGGGCAGTCGCAACTGGCCGACAGCCACAAGCGCATCGCGGCCTATCTGCGCAAACACATTCCCGAAGGCTTCGACCAACCCGACGATCTGACGCTGGCTGCGATTGTAAACCAATCCGACAAGGTTGGCCGCGATCTGGGGGTCCGCTCTGAAAAGGCCCATGCGCGCTGGGCCTATCTGATGATGCTCTCCAACGGGGATGTCGGGCAGATGCCGGATGTGCGCAAAAAGCTGCTGGACGCGCCGAGTGCCGATCTCGCTGTGAAGGAGTTGATGGACGGCACCCTGATTGCGCTGCGCAATTCATTGGGGCTCGGCTTATGACCACCGTAGATGCAGGCGCGATCGAGCTTGGTGGCCGCATCGGCAGCGGTATTCTCGGCTGGGGCGGGCGCATCGTCGGCGGCTTGTTCGGCGGGCCGGCCGGCGCTGTCGTCGGCGGCTACCTTGGCAGCAGGGCAGGGCAATGGGTCGGTAAAGCCGCCACAGGGGCTTTGCTCAACGCCATGGAAGACGCCAATGAAGACGCCGAAGAGCTTTCGGAAGAAGATGCGACAACGGCCTGCGCGGAATGTGGGGAAGTTGCCTGTTTCAACCCGCCTGCAGGTGTCAGCCCGGAAGAGTTCAGGCGCCAACTTGAAGAACAACAAAACGCCTTGCGGGAGATGGACCCCAACGACATTGTCAACAATATCGACAATTACGCCCGCCCCAACAGTGACGCAGCAGATCGGCGCAGGGCGCGGCAGGACTATTTCGACGAAAACATTGATGCGCTGACCGATGAAATTGCCGAGCGCGACCAGATCTCGCGCGAAGAAGCGGCAGGCCGTGCGTCTGATGAATTGCTCGATAGAATGTCCGATCTGGATGCGACGCATATCGTCGACCTGATTGCTGGGGGCAGCGGTGCGATTTCTGGCCTTGGCAATCGGTCTGTAAACCGCTCTATCGGTTCTCAATGGGGCAAACGGGGCCTCAACCGCACCAAGACTCGATCACAAGAGCTTCGCGATTATGCTGACAAAGCCCGGCAGGCTGGTAAAGATATGTCAGGGCTGGAGTTGAAGATCTGTGGCGAGGAGGGGACCGAAGGTGAAGCACCCCCGTCTGGCGGCGGCCCCGGAAATCCCGCTTCTGGTCCGCAGTCCAGCGGCCCGCCGCCTACATCTTGACGTGAAAGGTCATCATGACACTTCTGGAAAAAGACCGCGCTTACACCCTGTCGCAACTCGGGCCTCTCGCCAGCCGCCGCGATTTTCCGGCAGAGGCCTTGCATTGGCTTCGGGGCCGGGTGCCCGAGAGCATGATCGGCCTGCTTGCAACGCTGGGGATTGGCACTTGGGGCAAGGGCAAATGGCAAACCGTTGATCCAAGGGACTATGACGGGCTGCTGCGGCAAACCCTGTTAAATGACCCCGATTTCGCGGCCGAGGATTGCACGGCTTTCGCCATACAGGGTTTTGGCGATCTGGTCGTGTGGCATAGGGTGCATCGCAGAATGTCCTTCAAAGTGCTGCCAAACCGTGTCGCTGCGCCGGATTTCCTTGTACCCGGCAAGCTGGATGTCGAACGGGCGGCGCTCGGCCCGTTTGCAAGCGTTCCGTCCCGCCTGGGCAAAGGCTATGATCTGTATGATGTTGATGACCAGCCGATGTTCGCGCGGCTGGTGGCCAGCCATGGCCCGCTGGCGCCCGGCCAGATTTTCGCGCCGCGTCTTCATCCTGCAATCGGCGGCCCTATGCGGGTGGAAAATTTCCGCCCCGCCTCTGCCCCTGCGGCAACAGCCCTGCTGCATCAGATGGAGCCGTTCATCCTGATGGACCACCGCACGCCGAAAGCTGTGGAACTGCGCGCAATCGGGCGGCAATGATAGGGGCAGCGCCCTAGGCCGCAGGCGTCTGGGCCTTGGGCGCAGCAGTATCCAGCAACAGATCCTCGACCAGCAGCGACAAAAGCTGCGCGCGCCCCGTCACGCCAACCTTGCGGTAAATCGCATTGCATTGCGATTTGATCGTCCCTTCCGAGGTGCCCCGCAATTCCGCAGATTCCCGCGTCGAGAACCCTTTGATCACCAGCCAGGCCACCTCACATTCCGCCTTGGTCAGCGACCATTGCGCAAACTTCTCGTCAACGACGGCCGAAAAAGCACCCGCCGCCGACCGCAAGGCCTGCTCAGCCTGACGCTGCCCGCGCTGGGCGTGCAGGACGGACCGCAAACCCAGGATAGCGCCCAGAACCAAGCCGATGCTCGCCGCAATTTCAAGCGCTTCGCGCATCTGCCAGCTTGTCGGGCTGCGCTGGACGCCGAACACAGAAAAGCCAAGACTGGTCACGAAAATGCCAGCGCTGATCACCTGAATGGTCACCACGGCCCAAAGAAGAAGTTTTGCACGGGTCAAGGCAAGGCACTCTGGGGCGTTCGGGTTGTGAATAGGATCATCCGCCGCCCCGACCACCTTCGCCCCCGCCGGGGCCATCTCCGCCACCACCCGGTCCCGACTCTGGGCCAGGGCCCGGTCCCGGGGCAGCCCCGGACGGGGGCGGTGCCTTGCCCGACACAGGCGGCGGTTCCAATGGCGGCTCCGCGGTTTTGCCCTTCGGGGCAATGGGCTGGATATTGTCTTGCAGCACAATGCCCGCCCCGCGCGAGATCAGTATCTCGCGATCATACACGCCATTTGTCGCCTCAACCACAATGCGCCGCAGCCAGGTGTAGCGCGTGCCGGTGATGGTATAGCCTTGCTCCGTCAAGGCTTCGGTAATGTCAGGGCTGACGGTTTGCGCTTGCACCGGCGCTGCCAACAGGCAGATCACGGCAAAACCCAGTCTGGCTGTGGTTCTCATGCTCAGCCCCGCCCCTCGATCGAGGCCGCAACAGCCGGAAAAAGGGCACGTGGTTTCTTCATGAAGCGATCCGTTCTCATCACGCTCTGGTAAAGCAGCCAGAGATTGAGTTCAACACAGGTCCCCAAAGTCGGAAACCACAGGTTGATGGCTGGCGCACAGGCCGAAACCAGTCGCAGGGCAAGCGGCGCACGCGGTTGCATGTTCACTCCTCCTCGGCCGCGAATTTGAAGATCACCTGGTTTTCAAGAAAGGCCAGAATCGCCGCCCGCTCCGCCTCTGATGCAGAGGCATAGGCCTTCCGGCTCGGCTCTGCCTCGCCGCCATGCGCAATAATGGCCTCGTGTAGCGTCGTTGCCCGCCCGTCATGCAGCCAGGGTCCGGTAGACCCCACGCCCGCCAATGACCGCGTCAGCCACATAGCCGCGCCGATTCCCTGAACATCTGACGGATCGGCAAGCGCCGGCCCCATGTCATGCCGTTTGAAATCCGAAAACCAAGCGAGAACCGGCGCGTCATTGGCGTCGACAGGCAAGCTGCCAAGCCGGAAATGGCTGCCATCCGGCTGCGGAATCCGATTGTTGGGCTGGCCTTTGGTCATATCGAACTGGATAGCCTCTTCGGCAAGCAGCCCATGCGCCGCCGGGTCGGACCCATCCGGAAACGCCACGTCAAAGAACCCCGGTGTCACGCTCGGCTCAAAGAAAATTGCGGTGTCCAAACGCATCGACGGGGTGTGACACACCGCACAGCCAAGGTCGGAGAACCGGGCTGCCCCCTTGGCAATCGCCTCCCGCTCGGCTTCGGACAGATCAACCAGCCCAAGACCGGCGAGTTCGAGCTTGCTCACCGGCCGTTCGAGCGCCGCCATATAGGTCGTCAGCGCCGTGATGTCGCCAACCGACAGCTCATGGATGACGCCGTCATAATCGCCATCGTGGTCCCCCACGGTTTCAACAGCCTGTAAACCAAGCTCGTTATGCGCCGCCCCGCGTGTGAAATCCCGGATCGTGGCGTGATTGCCCTTCCAGCCAAAGCCGCGCACCACAAGATCGGCGTCAATCCCTTCGACGGCACCCGTCTCGAACATAACCTCGCAAGGGTCCGACTGTACCCGCATCGCGACCAGCGTGCCAAAGGCAACCCCCTTCGCCCGCAAATCCACCGCCGCAAGCCCCTCCGCACAGGCCGCATCCTTTACCTCGGCGCGCTGAAGGAACAGCGTCAGGCTCATCTCCTCGGCAACCCGCTGCACAGGCCCCAAAGCGAACAGCGGCAAGGTGTTCCGCTCCAGAAACTGCCGTGGGTCCCCGGTATGCGCCGGGTCCAGCACCACATTCTGCGCAACATCACCGCCGCCATTCGCAATCGGAGCGTTATGGCAGGCGATGCAGGAGGTCGCATTCGCGCCCCCCTCCCGCTTCGGAAAATGGTTGGCCCATTCGTCCGGCCCGTCCAGATCGGCGCGGGGAATGCGGGTGAACCGCCGATCCTCACCGATATGCGCCCCGACCCCCTCGGCGCTGGTGAACCGATGTTCTGACAGCACGTCCCCCGCCTCGAACGCATGGTCAAAGGCGGCAGCGACACCTTGCTCCAGACGCAACTGGTTCAGATAGGTCTGATCGACAACCCGCCGCCCTTCCTGAGCGGAGACAATGGGCGCGTTCGACAGATAAAGCGCGACGGCAAGCGAAAGCCGCAGCTCGGAGATCGTCAATGTCATGGGGAAAACCTTGTCCTTGGTGTTTTGGAACCGGGTCGATCAGGGTCCAAATGACCGACCCGGCCGTCACGCGAGTCCAGCACCGAGGAGGGCGCTGCCGCGTATCTCTCTATCGTCAGGCCCCGGCGCCAAAGTCACATCGGACCACCGCGCGGTGCCGTAACACCCCGCATCGGTCCGGGTCACCATGCCGCCTGCAACGACCTGCCCGATTGCGAAACCAGCAGACTGCCGCGTTTCGTCGGGAGTGATGTGCCGCGAAAAACTCCGGTGGGCTATCCGCCAAAGGATGGTTTTGCGCCCGTCCAACGCGGGTTGGATCGCCATGATCCAAAGGTATATGACCGATATGCCCACGCCGTCAGAGCCCGGGGCTTGTGTCCGTGCGGCACTGCATGCAGGCTGTCAATCAAAGGGGCAAAGGCATGGCCGACAGTTTCAACACAAATATCTCCGGCATTTACGAGACCCATCTTCCGGTCAGCGATCTTGCCCGCGCCACTGCCTTTTACCGCGATGTCATCGGGCTCACGCTGGCAGCCGAATTTCCGGCGCGCGGCATCGTGTTCTTTTGGGTCGGCGGGCCGGACCAAGGCATGTTGGGCCTGTGGTCAGGCCCCTCCAGCCCCCTGAAATTCACCGGACAGATGACAGGTCATTTCGCGTTCAGGATGTCGCGTGAGGGCGTGCTGGCAGCTCCGGCCATGCTCCGCGCGAAAGGCGTGCAACCCCTCGGATTTCACGGCGAACCTGTTACCGAGCCGGTCGTCCTTGGCTGGATGCCCGCGCTCTCGGTCTATTTCAAAGACCCCGACGGCCATTCGATCGAATTTATCCATGTGCTGGCCGAAACACCCGACGCCAGTTTCGGAACCGGCCCCTTGTCAGCGTGGCAAGCGCGTTAGCGCTGGGTGGACCAGGCAAACCACAGCGCAATCCCGGCCAAGGCCAGCGACAGCGCGCGCCCGATCCACAGCCTGCGCCGGTCATCCTGCATCACCTGCGCCGCTGCCCCCGCCAGGGCCACGACCGAGGCGTGGATACCCGTGGCAATCGCCACAAAGACCACCGACAGAACAACCGTCTGCCCCACGACCGGGCGCGATGCGTCGACAAACCCGGGCAAGACCGCCACGTAAAACAGCGCCGCTTTCGGGTTCAGCAAATTCGTGATCAGCCCGCGGGTGAAATATTTGGTATCCGACCCGCGCAGGCTCGCCCCCTCGCCCAAAGGCGCCCCGCTTTCCCGCCAGCCGTCCCAGGCCAGATAGAGCAGATAGGCGATCCCGCCCCAGCGCATCGCCTCATACAGCAACGGAGAGGCCGAGATCGCCGCCGCCAACCCCAGCGCCGCGGCAATCCCCACGACCAGCAAGCCCAAAGCCACCCCAGCCACCGCCGAAAACCCGGCCCGCCGCCCGCTAGAGGCACTCAGCACCGCCAGATATCCCATATTCGGCCCCGGCGTCAGCTCGATCACCATGCAGGTCAGGGCAAATGACCAGATATTCGCCGCCGCTAAACTTCCGAAATCCATTGCGCGTCCACCAGAAGGGTTCAGCCCTCAACAAAATCCACCTTCGCCCCGCTTTGCAAGCAGACAAAACCGCCCATGCGTAGGTCGGGGTTCACCCCGACTCCGCCCAATCCCGCTTCCCTAAAATCCGGACTCACCGAAATAATCTTCATCCACCGACTTGATCACATAGCTCGTCCGCGCCCGCACCCCGATGTCATAGCGCAGCATCAATCGCGCCAGTTCCTGCCCGTTGATCAGCACCACCCGTTGCTGCACTTTGGACAGATAGGCCCGTGCCTCCGCCGAGAAATCCGAGGTGGTCACAAACACCCCCTTCGTCGCGCCTTCCCCGTTCAGCGACCCGACAAACTGCTGGATCGCAGGCCGCGACACCTTGTTTTCCGGCGCATAGCGTTTGGCTTGGATGTAAACCGCATCCAGCCCCAAAGCGTCCTCAAAGATAATCCCGTCAATCCCGCCATCGCCGCTGCCTTTGGTCATATGGCTATTGGCCAGATCACCCTTGCCATAGCCCATCGCCGTCAGCAGATCGAGGATCAGCCGTTCAAACCGAACGGGATTCAACTCATACAGGATCGACAAAAGCTCATCGCGCAACGCGGTGTTCAGGGTGTTGTAGGC
>JBFHGI010000029.1:0-10773 GCA_041583175.1 Pseudorhodobacter sp.
CACATCCGGCGTATCAGTGATTTGTGTAAGCGGTACAAGGTCGGTCAGCGGATCGACGGTATAACCTTTCCAGGTGTTTGGCAGCAGGCTCATGTTGCCCACTGTACCCATAAAAATTGTGTAGCCATCCGGCGCTGCAGCTTTGGCAGCTTCGGCTGCGATATTCCCGCTCTTCCCGCTCTCATGCCCCAAGAGTTCAATGGGTTGCCCGAGCACTTCTTCCATCTTGTCAGCGATAAGCTGTCCGACCAGACCGGAAGAGCCGGTCACCGCGAATGAAATATACATGGTGATCGGCTTGTTTGGATAATCCTCTTGTGCCGTAGCGCTGCCAGTAACCGCCAACGCAGCTGCAATTCCTAAGGATGCCCTATAAGCCGTTTGCGCCAGGTTTCTCCAAATACTCTTCCTTGGGTTGTTCATGACTCTCTCCTCCCGATTCCCTTTGGTACATATATGGAAAAGAGCGCTGCGCTTTGGTCGGGGGCGCGGTTCACTGTTTTCCCGCTCCGATCTGCAAATATGCGACCTGCGAGCGATCAAAGCTAAACATGCAGGTTTTGGAGCGTGCCAATAATCATTTCCTATGGTTGATAATCATTTCCTATATTGGAGAACCTGTTGGCCATTGGCGGCGAAGGGAGTTGCGGGCACCAGAATGCTGTCTGGTTCGGCACGGACAAGATCTGGCTGCACCAAATCCATAGAGGGGCCCTTTCCCTAGTCTTGCCCTGCGTATGCCCTCTTTCCTGGGCCGAACCGGACTGCTAGCTTGCCGGACATGACCCTACCCCTTCTGACCAATCCACGCGCTCGCCGGCTGTTCTTGCATCGCCATGCTTTGGGTGACGCCCCAACTGGGACGGCGAAGGGCGAGGATTTGGCAGGGGTGATCGACCGGATCGGATTTGTGCAGGTCGACAGTATCCGGACCGTCGCCCGCGCTCATGATCTGATCTTGTTTTCGCGGCGGCAGGCGTATCGGCCCAATGCGCTGAAGCAGCTGCTAGAGCGGGACCGTGCCGTTTTTGAACATTGGACGCATGATGCCTCGATCATTCCCGTCGCTCTGTTCCCTCACTGGCAGCACCGTTTTGACCGCGATGCCGAACGCTTGCGGAACGGTTGGAAGCGTTGGTTCCGCGATGGCTATGAAGCGCAGTTCGACACCGTGCTGCGCCGGATCGAGGCGGAGGGGCCCGTCACCTGTTCCGATGTGGGGCAGGGCGAGGCGCGGGGCAAAGGCGGCTGGTGGGATTGGCACCCGTCTAAAACCGCGCTGGAATGGCTGTGGCGGACGGGTGTGCTGTCCATCACGCGGCGCGAGAATTTCCAGAAAGTCTATGACCTGACCGAGCGCGTGATCCCCGCCCCTCATCTCGACGCGCCGGTGGATAAAGCCGCGCACCTCGATTGGGCCTGCCGCGCGGCACTTGACCGGCTGGGCTTTGCCACCGCCGGGGAACTGGCGGCCTATTGGGCCGCGGTGCCCAATGCAGAGGCCCGCGACTGGTGTGCCGCCGCGCTTAAAAGCGGTGACATCATCGAGATCGACGTGGAAGGAGCTGATGGAAGCCGCCGCCGCAGCTTCGCCCGCCCCGATGTGCTGGCTGAGGCCGCAAACCTGCCGCCCGCGCCTGCGCGGGTGCGTGTCCTGTCCCCCTTCGACCCTGCTTTGCGAGACCGCGCGCGGGCGGAGCGGTTGTTCGGCTTCTTCTACCGGATCGAGGTCTTCGTACCCGAGGCCAAAAGACAGTATGGCTACTATGTCTTTCCGGTTCTGGAGGGAGAGCAGATCATCGGGCGGATTGATGCCAAGGCCTTTCGCGATGAGAGTTGTCTTTCTGTCACCGCATTTTGGCCGGAGCCAGGCGTGCGGATGGGGGCGGGCCGTGTGGCGCGGTTGGAAGCGGCGTTGGGGAAGCTGGCGCGGTTTGCGGATTGTGACCGCGTGGGATTTGCCTCTGACTGGCAGCGCGGTGGCTGAGCGGGCGCGGGGGCTGTCTGCCCCCGAAGTCGCTTTGCGCGGCAAAGCGACACCCCCGAGGATATTTTTGCCGAAAAGAAAGCGCAGTGGTCTTGGAATTCCGGGGGTTGTCTTGCATCTGGGGCCGAGCCGTGGAAGCTAAGACGTGATCAATTGAAAGAGCCTGCTTGATGCTGCCCATCCTGTTCAAGACCTTGCCCTTTTTTGCGCTGATCGGGCTTGGTTATTGGGCGGGGCGGGTGCGGTTTTTCACGCCTGAAGCGACGGGCTGGTTGACGAAATTCGTGTTTTATTTCGCACTGTCTGCGATGCTGTTCCGATTTGCGTCTAATTTGTCATTGGCGGAGATTTGGGACAGTCGCTTTGTGGCGGCTTATCTTTGGGGCTGCGGCGTGGTTTATGCGATTGCCATGGGGGTTGCCTTCTGGCGGGGCATTTCGACCGAGGAGGCCGCGATCGAGGCGCAATGTGCTGTGATCGGAAATACCGGCTTTTTGGGCGTGCCGATGCTTGTGGTTCTGATGGGGCCGCAGGCGGCGGGGCCGATCTTGATGGTTCTGGCCATTGATTTGATTGTGTTTTCCAGCATCATTACATTGATTATCACCGGCGTGCGCGAGGGCCGGATGAGCTTTGGCATTCTTCGGGTTCTTGGAATCGGGTTGCTGAAAAATCCGATGATCGTTTCGATGGTGCTGGGGTTGGCTTGGTCTGCAACAGGTTTTGCCGTACCTGCGCCGATCAATGATTTCATGGCGCTTCTGGGTGGTGCCGCAACCCCTGGCGCGCTTTTCGCCATTGGGGCCTCACTTGCCAGCAAATCGGCGGAGCGGGTGGCGGTGGCGGGCTGGCTTTCGTTTTGCAAGCTTGTCTTGCACCCTGCCGCCGTGGCCTTTGCGGCCCTCGTCTTGTTCAAGGTCGATCCCGGTCCCGCAAGTGTGATGATTGCTGCGGCTGCCTTGCCAGTGGCGGGGAATGTCTACATTCTGGCGCAGCATTTCGGGGTGGCTCCGCAGCGGGTTTCAGCCTCGATCCTGATTTCAACCGCGATCAGCATCGCGACGGTGACGATTGTTATGGCCCTTGTGATGGGCTGAAGGGGAAGACCATGAAAACAATTTCCGAAAACCGTGCCTTTGGTGGCGTTCAGGGCGTGTATAGCCATGCGTCCGAGGCTTGCGGCTGCGATATGACCTTTGGTCTGTTTCTGCCGGAAGAGGCCGAGCATGAGGCGGTGCCGGTGGTCTGGTATCTGTCGGGCCTGACCTGCACGCATGAAAATGCCATGACCAAAGCCGGAGCGCAGGCGGCTGCGGCCGAGCAGGGCGTGGCCTTGATTTTCCCCGATACCAGCCCGCGCGGCGCCCATGTGCCAGACGATAGCGCCTATGATCTGGGCCAAGGGGCGGGGTTTTATGTCAATGCGACCGAGGGGCAATGGGCGCAGAACTTCAAGATGTGGGATTACCTGACCGAGGAATTGCCGCATCTTCTGTTCAGCGCCTATCCGTTGGACGAAGGGCGGCAGGGCATCATGGGGCATTCCATGGGCGGGCATGGGGCGCTGACCATTGCGATGTCTTTCCCGGGGCGGTTCCGCTCGGTGTCTGCCTTTGCGCCGATTGCCAACCCGACGGCAAGCGATTGGGGCCGCAAGCAGTTCACCGCCTATCTGGGGCCGGATGAGGCAAAATGGGCACCGCATGATGCCACCTTGCTGATGAAGAAACGCGGGTTTGACGGGCCTATTCTGATCGACCAAGGAGCGGCAGACCAGTTCCTTGATCTGCTGAAGCCCGAGGCTTTGGCCGAAGCGATGGCTGCCAGCCGCCAGAACGCGATGTTCCGGATGCAGAAGGGCTATGACCACAGCTATTATTTCGTCTCGACCTTCATGGAGGATCACATCGCCTTCCACACCGAGGCGCTTTATGCGTGAGGCTGCATGACAGTTATCTATATCGACGCTGATGCCTGCCCGGTGAAGGCCGAGGCGGAGAAGGTGGCCACGCGCCACGGGCTGCGGATGATCCTTGTGTCGAATGGTGGCATCCGGCCTTCGCAGAATCCCTTGGTGGAAAGTGTTTTTGTGTCGAACGGGCCGGATGTCGCGGATATGTGGATCGCAGAGCGGGCGGGCGTTGGCGATGTCGTCATCACCGGCGATATTCCTTTGGCCGCGAAATGTGTGGAGGCCGGGGCCAAAGTGTTGAAACACAATGGCGAGGAATTGCACGCACGCAATATCGGGCAGGTGCTGGCGACGCGCGACCTGATGCAGGATCTGCGCAGCGCCGACCCGTTTCGCCAAGGTGGCGGCAAGCCATTCTCCAAGACCGATCGGTCGCGGTTTTCCGAAGCGTTGGAGCGGGTGACACGCGCGGCAAAGGCGCTGTGATGTCGCAGAGGGAACAGACAGGGCCGCGCCTCGCGTGTTGGGGTGCCGCATGACCGAGAGTGCCGCCTCCAACGCCGCCGCCGCGGATCGCCGTATCCTTTTGCTGGGCATTGCCGCGGCGATGGGGGCATCTTGCTTCTTTTCGATCAATGACAGTTCGATCAAGTTTCTGTCGGGCGGTTATGCGCTGCACGAGATTGTGCTGATCCGCTCGCTGATCGGCCTGTGTGTGATGCTGGCCATCGTGCTGCCTTCGCGCGGTGGGCTGGCGGCGTTCCGGACGCGGCGCTTGGGAATGCATCTGGTGCGGGGCGGTTTTGTCATCACCTCCAACTTCTGTTTCTTCCTTGGGCTGGCCGCGATGCCGATTGCCGATGCGGTGGCACTGTTCTTCATCGCGCCACTGCTGATCACGGCGCTGTCGGTGCCATTGCTTGGGGAAAAAGTGGGGCCGCGCCGTTGGGCGGCTGTCGGCGTGGGCTTGGTGGGCGTTGTCATCATGTTGCGGCCGGGGATGGGCATTTTTCACCCGGCCATGCTGTTGCCGCTGTTTGCCGCCTTTTGCTATGCGATGCTGCATATGCTGACGCGGCGCATGGGCAGCACGGAAAGCGCGGTGACGCTGACCCTTTATGTGCAGATGACATTCGTGGTTGTGTGCATCATCAGCGGGCTGGTGCTGGGCGGTGGGGCTTTTGCATCGGACGCCAACCCCTCACTGGCGTTTCTGACCCGCGCCTGGGTCTGGCCGGAGGCTGGTGACTGGCCGATTTTGGTGCTGATCGGGCTGGCCTCTGCCTTTGGGGCCTTGTTGATCACCCATGCCTACAGGTCATGCGAGGCGGCGGTGGTGGCACCCTTTGAATATATCTCGATGCCGCTCGCGATCCTGTTCGGGCTGGTGATCTTTGGCGAGTGGCCGGACCCGATTGCATGGCTGGGCATCGCGCTGATCTGTGGCGCGGGGCTTTACGTTGTCTGGCGGGAAACGCGCGCCAATCCGACGGAGCCGCCCCTTGCATCCGCCCCCGGAAACCTGCGATCTTCGGCGGTTGGAGGCTCGGAAACGGATGGTTGAGATGCAGACCCCGAAGGCAGTGATCTTTGACATCGGCAATGTGCTGATCGAATGGCAGCCGGAACGCTATTATGACACGCGCATTGGCGAGGCGCGCCGCCGCGCCTTGTTTGACGAGGTGGATCTGCACGCGATGAACGAGCGGGTCGATGCTGGTGGGCTGTTTCGCGATACGATCTATGACACCGCCGCCGCCAACCCGAAGTGGGAGGCAGAGGTGCGCTGGTGGTATGACCATTGGATAGAACTTGCCTCCCCCCGGATCGAGCATTCCATCACCCTGCTGCGCCGGTTGCGCGCCAAGGGTATCCCTGTCTTTGCGCTGACAAATTTTGGCGATGATGCCTTTGCCTATGCCCAGACGCAGTATGAGTTTCTGAATGAATTCGATCATGCCTATGTCTCGGGCCGGATGCAGGTGACAAAGCCTTCGCCTCGCATTTATGAGATGTTGGAGGAGGATTGCGGCCTGCCGCCCGCTGCCTTGCTGTTTACCGATGATCGCGCGGAAAATATCGCCGCCGCCGCTGCGCGCGGATGGCAAACCCACCATTTCACCAGCCCGCAAGGCTGGGCCGACTGCCTGCAAAATGCGGGCCTACTTACCCCACAGGAGGCCATGCCATGACCATCGAAATCGTTCCTACCGAAGCAGAAAGCTTGCTGAACTGGCAAACCCTTACGGAGGCTTTGGAAGCAGGCCACCGTTTGCCGCGGGCCGAAGTTGCCGACAGCTTGCTCTACCGTGGCAGTGATACGCTTCTGAACCGCGCGGCCTGGATTGACGGTTTGGGGCAACTGGCCAAATGCGCGACAATCTTTCCGGGCAATGGTGCGCATGGTCTGGCCTCTGTCAACGGGGCGGTAAGCCTGTTTGCCGATCAGACTGGCGTCTTGGAAGCGGTGGTGGATTTCCACCTTGTCACCAAATGGAAAACCGCTGGCGATAGTTTGCTGGCCGCGAAAAAGCTGGCACGCCCGGACAGCCGCAATATCTTGCTTGTCGGTGCAGGCACGGTTGCGGCCTCGATGGTCAGCGCCTATTCCAGCTTGTTCCCGGATGCCAAATTCACCGTTTGGGGGCGCAATCCGGTGGCGACCAAAGCCTTTGCCGACGCGCATGGCATTGCGGCGAGCAGCGATCTGGAGGCGTCGGTTCGTGCGGCAGATATCATCTGCACAGCGACCATGTCCAAAGAGGCGCTGGTTCTGGGGGACTGGTTGCAACCCGGTCAGCATCTTGACCTGATCGGCGCCTATAAGCCCGACATGCGCGAGGTGGATGATGAGGCAATGGCCCGCGCCCGCGTCTTTGTCGATGCCCGCGATACCACGCTGCGCCATATCGGCGAGATGATGATGCCACTGGCCTCTGGCGCCATTACCGAAGGCGATATCGAGGCGGATTTCTACGATCTTTCCAAGGGCAGCTATACCCGCCGCACGGATGAGGAGATCACCATCGCCAAGAACGGCGGCGGGGCGCATCTGGATTTGATGACGGCGGCCTATATTCTTGCTGCCTGGAAATCCCGCTAGGCCGGTTTCAGCGCCCGCAGTACGGCGCGGGTTGCAGTGACCATCGGCGCGTGGGTGTCGCCTAAAATCGCATTGCGGTCAAAGCGTGTAGGGTCTTGCGCCACCGCCGCGCGAAGGGCCGCGCCAAAGGCCATGCGCAATTCGGTCCCGATGTTGAACTTGCAAATGTTCGAGCCGCGCGCCAATGCCGTGCGCTGCGCCACGGGCACACCGGAACCGCCGTGAATAACCAGGGGGACGCCCGTCTGCGCCTCTATCGCGCGGATCTGGGCGAGGTCCAACCCGCTGCCCGGCCCTTGTTGTAGATGCAGATTGCCAACTGAAACGGCCATCGCATCCACGCCGGTTTCCACCGCAAAGCGCGCCGCCTCCATCGGGTCGGTTCCGGCAGAGGCGGCACCTTCGGCATAGCCGACAAAGCCGATCTCGCCTTCGCAAGACACGCCTGCCGCATGGGCCATTGCCGCGATCGCCGCCGTCTCCGCGATGTTTTGCGACAATGGCAGGGCAGAGCCATCGAACATCACCGAGGTAAAGCCGCAGTCAATCGCTGCGCGGCATTCATCGGCGGTATAGCCGTGGTCCAATTGTGCAACGACCGGCACGCTGGCCGCTTCGGCGAGGTTGCGGAACATCGCCCCAAGCACAGGCAAGGGCGTATGCGCCCGACAGCCCGGTCCGGCTTGCAGGATCACGGGGCAATCCTCGGCCTCTGCCGCGGCCACAAAGGCGCGCATGTCTTCCCAGCCAAGGCAGACCAGCCCTGCGACCGCATAGCGCCCCGCAAGGGCAGGGCGCAGCACCTCTGCCAAAGTCGCGCAGGTCATTTGAATTTTGCAATCATGTCTTTGATGCCGGGGATGGTTTCGATCTGGGCGGCATGGGAGGGTTGGAAATACTGCACCAGCGACCGCTGGCTCAGCCCACCCAGAATGGTGAAGTAATACATCTCATAGCCGGGCAAGACGCAGCAGGGGTGGTAGCCGCTGTCAAGGCAGATCGTGGAGCCGTCAACGATATGATAGGCATCCCCCGCCTTGCCATCCTCGCGCTGCAACATCTGCACGCCAGAGCCGTGGTTGGGTCGAAAGCGGAAGTTATAGGTTTCGTCGTGGCGGGTTTCCAAAGGCAGGCGGTCGGTATCATGCTTGTGGCTGGGAAAGCCCGACCAGCCGCCCGCGCCTACGGTAAACAGTTCCGACACCAGCAACCGCCCCACCTTGTCATGGTATTTCGTGCCAAGGATATGCTTGATCTTGCGATGGGTTTTGGTGTCATCCGAGCCGTATTGCACCACGTCGAGATCGGGGGCGCGCACCTCGAACGGGTCCAGCACCTTGTCATAGCGCGCGCCTGCGATGAACACCTCTGCCGCGTCCGACACACAGGTCATCGTAACCTTGGCCCCGACAGGAATATAGCAGCCCTCCGGCTCGCCATCCCAGACATCAATGCCGCGATGGCCTAACGCGGCAAAGGCTACGCCTTCGACCTCTACATCGACCGAACCTGTGGCGGGGGTGATGCAGGTTTCATATCCCGGCACCTGATAGGCAAAGCTCTGCCCGCGTTTGAGTTTGACGATATTGAAATAGTTGAGCGGCACCGTCGGGTCGTCGATATCAACGATGGGTTTGTTAAGGTTGTCATAGGGGGCGATATGCATGGGCTGGGCCTTTACGCTGCGGTGGGTTCGGGGTGGGTGGCCAGAAACAGGGTCAACTCCTCCGGGGTGGGCATGGCGGGGGCGCAGCCCACGCGGGAAACGACAATGGCCGCACAGGCAGAGCCGCGCAAAACCGCATCCCGCACGCCATATCCCGCGGCGAGCCCCGCAATGAAGCCGCCCATGAAAGCATCACCCGCGCCGGTGGGTTTCAGCGCCTCAACCTTGTAGATTCCGGTGCGGAATTCTTGCCCCTCGGCGAAGGTGATCGCGCCGCCTTCGCCCATCTTGTACACCACGATTTTGGCCGTGGTCGCGGCAAGGTCCTGCGCCTTTGCCAACCCTTGCGCATAATCGCCGGCCATGAAGCCAAACTCGACATCATTGCCGATGATCACATCGCACAGAGCTGCCGCCCGCGAATAGGTCTCTGCCGCGTCTTGTGCCGATGCCCAGCTATAGGGCCGGTAATCCACATCGAATATCAACGGCAGCTTTGCCGCGCGGGCCAGTTCAAACGCCCGGAAGGCCGCATCTCGGGAAGGTTGGGCCGCAAGCACGGTGCCGGTTGTGATCAGTGCAGAATAGGGGGTGTAATCCACCGCCTCCACATCCGCGCGGTGCATCTGGAAATCGGCGGCGCCATTGCGGTAGATCACCGATTGGCAATCTTCTGACCGTGTTTCCACCACGGCAAGGGAATTGCGTGCCTCGCCGCCGATCTGCTGCACATAGCGGCGGTCAATGCCGTATTGATCCAACTGGTTCAGGCAAAATCGGCCAATCGCATCGTCAGAGACAGAGGTCACCAGCGCCGCCCGCCCGCCATGCCGCACAAGGGCAACGGCAATATTTGCAGATGATCCGCCCAGGCTGGCCGAAAAGCCGCTTGCCGCCTCGATCCGGGTGCCGGGTGGGTCGGCATAGAGATCCATCCCCGCGCGCCCGATGATCAGAAAGTGATTGCCTGAAAGATCCATCTTCGCCTCTGTTGGCTACGCAATCCGGCTTGCACGGAATCGCGCCCCACGATACAAATTTTGCAACCGGTTGCAAACGCAATTCACCGGGCGATGGGGGGGCGTATGGCAGAGATCGGCATCGGTGTTCTCGGCGGTGGCTATATGGGCAAGGCCCACTCTGTTGCCATGGCCGCGGTGGGGGCGGTGTTTGACACAGCGCTGCGCCCCCGGCTGGAGATGATCTGCGCGCGCACGCCTTCCTCTGCCGAAAGCTACCGCGCGGCCTACGGGTTTGCGCGTGCGACTGCCGACTGGCGCGCATTGGTCAATGACCCGAAGGTAGAGGCGATTATCATCGCCACGCCGCCAGACCTGCACCGGGAGATTGCAGAAGCGGCCTTTACGCTGGGCAAACCCGTGCTATGCGAAAAGCCGATGGGCGCCGGTCTGGCGGATGCGCAGGCGATGGTTGCCGCGGCAAAGGCCAGTGGGGTCGTCAATATGGTGGGGTATAACTACATCCGCACTCCGGCGAGCCAGATGGTCCGCAAACTGATTGCGGAAGGCGTGATTGGCGAGATTACCTGGTTTCGCGGTGAACATACCGAAGATTTCTTTGCCGACCCGCAAGCCCCCGCCACATGGCGCAGCAAGGGGGATGCGTATGGCACGATCGGTGATCTGGCACCCCATATCATCAACGCCGCCTTGGCGCTGATGGGGCCGATTGCCAGCGTGATGGCGGATATCGAAACCGTCCATGCCAACCGTCCCGGCGGGGTGGTAAGCAATGACGACCAAGTGCAGATGATGTGCCGCTTCGCCAATGGCAGCATGGGGCATCTGCATTCCAGCCGCGTGGCGACCGGGCGCAAGATGGGCTATGCCTATGAGATCTCGGGGACCAAGGGGGCTATCCGCTTCGATCAGGAAGATCAGAACGCGCTACATCTCTATCTGATGGATGACCCCGAACCGATCCGCGGCTTTCGCAAGATCCTGACTGGCCCCGCGCATCCCGACTATCTGCCGTTTTGTCAGGGTCCCGGCCATGGCACCGGTTATCAGGACCAGATCATCATCGAAGCGCGGGACTTTCTGCGCGCGATTGAAACCGGAACGCAGCTCTGGCCCAGCTTCCAA